>CAIZKT010000956.1:0-2878 GCA_903933565.1 uncultured Victivallales bacterium
CGAGGGCATGAGATCGGGGGTGAACTGGATGCGGCAGAAGTCGAGTTGCAGGGCCTTGGCCACGGTGGCGGCCATCAGGGTCTTGCCCAGGCCGGGCAGACCGAGGAGCAGCACATGGCCCCGGCAGAGGAGGCTGATGAAGATCAGTTCGAGGGCTTCACGCTGGCCGTAGACGGCCTTCCCTACCTCGCTCATCAGGGTGTCATGGGCTTCGCGAAGCCGTTCCACCAGGGCGAGTTCATCCTGCTGCTGTTCCATGCCGACACCCTTTCCACTGCGGGGCCAGGCGCCACCGCGGCGCCCGCCGCGCCGCCAGCTCAGCGCCGATAGGTAAGCCCGGCCGTCCGGGCGTAGCGATCGTCGTCCGCGCCGGGGGTCGGATCCACCCGGCCATCGCCGTTGCCGTCGACCACGGCCCGTTCCGTGTTCACCAGCCCGCGCTCCCGGTACCAGGCGTCCACCCGGGTGGAGACCGCCCGCACCAACTCACTGACGGAGAGAGTGCCATCGGCATTGGTGTCCGCCTCCTGGGGGCGCGCGCAGACCTCCGCCAACCGGTGGGGAAACTCGGTTTCGTTATCCTCAAGGCCGACAGCCGCGGCCGCCACCAAGACCCGGTTGGGGCCGGCCAGAGACTCGAGAAAAGCGCCCGAGCCGGCCTGCGTCAGCACGATCACCAGCGCCGAGTTCGAGCTCGCCCGTGAGAGCCGCTCGCCCATCTGGCGGGCGGTCACATCCCGGCCGGGCAGGTGGAAGCGCGCCTCGTCCTTCCCCGTGGCGCCCTGGCCGATGAAGAACAGCCAGAGCGGCCGCCCGGACGCCGAGGCCTCCTTCACGGCATCCAGTTCCCGCATAAGGGCGCCCTCGTTGCAGGCGGGAAAGGGCTTGACGCCCCGGTCGAAGAGGATGCGGAGGTCGCTGGCGGCAACTCCAAACTGCTGCCGCAAGGCGTCTTGCAGACGATTCACGGTGGCCAGATAGCGCTCGGCACGTTCGGCGTCGCCCGCCAGTCCCGCGATGATCCATACCTTCGGGCGCGCGACCTCGGCCGCCCGCAGCCCCCACCCCAGCAGGCAGGCGGCCAGGATGGCCACGCCGACCCCACGAGAACTCGAATGTGCGATGGGTGCCACCAACGGAAGATGACTCCAGCTCGGCCTGCGGTGTTCCGTTCAGAACGACGCCTGAATGTAGGGCCGCACCAGGGAGCCGTCAATCGGAAAGCTTGCGGTTGGGCACGGCCACACACGGGGTTGCGGAAGCCAGGGCAGGTTGCGTCGGGTTAGGGAGTTGGCACTTGATGAACGCCGAACATCGAACGTCCAACGCCAAACGTCGAAGTGGGGAAGCCGAGGAGACCACGCCCATCTCGCGGTACATTGGCAGATGCCGACTTAGCTGGCCGGGGGGCCATCGTCGCTGAGGTACTTGCGAACCTCAAGCGGCAGCATAGAGCAACACCCGTGTCTGCTCAACCATCTGGATGAAGAAGGGGTTCTTCACGGGCCTTTCCTCCACCAGGTCCACCGGCAAGCCAAGCAGCCCTTCCAAGTCCTCCAGCAGGCCGAAATAGTTGTCTGCGTGCTCTCGCGGTAGCATCGGCAAGAAATCGACCAGCAGATCGACATCGCTGCGAACTGGGTCGAAGCCTGCGCCTGTGGCAGAGCCAAACAGCGCCAGTCGTCGCACGTGGCGCTTCTGACAGATGTCGACAAAGTGTTCGAGGTTGCCTTCCAGTACCGCTATCACGGAGCGCCCCCTTGAGACCCACAAGCCAAGAACTCCCGCCGTACATTCCGTGCGGACGGCCCGCCGACCGATAGTCACCATACACAGCGGGAGTAGGAAACGCCAGTTTGGCGCGCTTCCTCCTCCGGACAAGCCGGGGAGGCCTGGCCAACCGTACCGCGGCACGCCCATGACCGGGCGCGAGAGATGGGCGGAGAACGTCAACCTAGCAGCAAGAGCCGAGGGTTTGACCCCGTTGCCAGGCTCAAGCCGTCATTGCCAGGCACTGACGCCGCACGCTTGTGCGGCCACGCGCAGAGCCCCATCCTTGCAGCCCAAGGGCAGGTTCAGGCGCTGGGCCAGTTCCAGGTAGGTCGCATCGTAGACCGAAAGCGTGTACTCGCAGGCCAGATCGGAGAGTCGACCGTACGCCATGGACGCCATCTCGTGGTCGACCTCCACCGGCAACCGCTGAATCCAGCCCAATGCGGCGCGGCGGTCCCGGTCCAGCAACTTCCCGCGGCGGGTGAGAACCAACAGCACATTGGCAATCTCCAAGGGCCACAACGCGGGGACATGCACGACGGCCCCTTCACGGATCGACTGGAGCATGCCGCGGGTCGCCTCGGTGGCCTGCGCCGGATGGATCCACGCTACGGCAACCGAGGCGTCAGCCACAAACGGCCCGATCATCCGCGTCCCTCCTCGATAGCGTCACGCACGTCGGCGTCCCTCAGAGTCGCCTTCTCGCCTGCCCGCTTGGCGATCCGCTGCTGCAGAGCCACGAGACCGTCAACTGCGGCTACCACGTGGCGGTTGTCGCGTCGGCCCTCGGGCACGATCCGGGCAACCGGCCTGTCGTACCGGGTGATCACGATCTCCTGGCCGCTCGCCACCTGGTCGAGCAACTGGCCAAAATGGGTCTTAGCCTCATAGGCACTGATGGTAGTCAAAGGTGCGATCTCCGTGTTGATCAGTCACCGATTAACATACCCTAACCTCGCCGTGACGACAACGGTGTTGATTCCCGCGGGCGCAGGTCAGTTCCGTAGGTGGTGACTACTCAGGTCCTGGGGTTCAGGAAACGGCGAGACGGCGAGACGGGGAAACGGCGACTGGAGGAGACGGACAGGGAGACTGGCGGAGAGGA
>CAIZKT010000957.1:0-5281 GCA_903933565.1 uncultured Victivallales bacterium
AATCCCTCAGCCCCTCGTCAGCCCCAAAGGGGCGCCATCCCTCAGCCCCTCGTCAGCCCCAAAGGGGCGCCATCCCTCAGCCCCTCTTCAGCCCCAAAGGGGCGCCATCCCTCAGCCCAGGGCAGCGCCCTGGGTACCGGGCATACCCCCGATTCTCAGCCCTGCAGGGGCGCCATAGCTGGCCGCGCGCTGCCCATGGACTGTCGGTATGCCGCCCCGGCAGGGCTCAATCTCGTTTTGGATCTCTTCCCAGGGCGGTGCCCTGGGCTGATGAATGGCCGCGCTTTCAGCGCTCCGCGGCGTCTGGCATTCGCGACAAATCCCGCCGGAAGTCTCCCCCAAGAGTCAAGTGACCCGTTCTGCTCGCCGGACGCGGAGACGATCGAAACAGAAGCCCCTGCGGAACTGACCTGCGCCCGTTCGCGCTTTGACCCCCTCCACCTCTTGCCCACTTGACGACTTTATGGTGGGAACATATCGTACGGATGCGGTTTCGCGCTGGTTAGACGCGGACCGTCGTAGGCGGTGGGACCGGCAGTACGGGTATTGCCCATGGGTCGCTTCCATGGGGCTGTGCGGTGGAGTGCTGAGATGAAGAGGTGGCACGGATTGACGGCGTTGGCTGCCATCCTCATTCTGGGCGGGTGCGATGAGCGGCCATTGACCACCGCGGAGTACGATCCCGCGGCAAACTTTGATGGCCTGAAGACCTACCGCTGGATGGAAGACTCCCGACGGGTGACAGCCGACCGCCAGATTGCCGCTGACGAAGTGAGCAAACGCGTGGTAACCGCGATTGACAACGCCTTGGCGAGTAAAGGTTTTTCGGTGGCGGGCGACGGGAAGGCAGACTTCCTGATCGGCTACCACGTGGGCCTGAACCGCCGACTCGACGTACGTTCCATGAACGCCTATTACAACTACCCCCCCGGCTGGGCCTGGGATCACTATCGCTACGGCCGTGAGCTTGACCCCAAGGATCCCGAACTGCCCACCATGGTGCTGGAAGATTACGGCTCGGTGGTCGTGGACATCGCGGCCCCGGCTGACGGACGGCTGATCTGGCGGGGGATTCTCTATGCGTACGTGCCCAAGGGACGGGACGCCAGAATCGAGCAGAAATGGTTCGACGACCGCGCCCAGGAGTTGATGGGCAAGTTCCCACCGGCCCCCTGACGGCAAACGGCCCAAAGTGCCCCGCGGCACCCGCCCGCAAACCTCATGACACATTCCTCCTCAGCTCCTACCGCCGAGGCCGCCGTGGTTCCCGCCTGCGGCGCGGCGCTGCAGGCGGTCTCGCCGGATTCCCGCGTCGTGGCTCTCAGCGGGGCCTGGGTCAGAGCGGCCGAGCGGCCCGGCGCGGAGGCTCTTAGCGCCGCGCTCTGCGCCCCCGCCGTGCGACGTGTAGGGTTCGATGACCGCGCCTTGACGCAGTGGGACAGCACCCTCCTGGCCTTTCTTCTACGGGTCCGGGCAGAGTGCCTGCGGGTTGGCATCGAGGTGGATTTCGACGGCCTGCGCCAGGGGCTGCGGACGCTGCTACGGCTGGCCACGGCCGTGCCCGAGCACGATCCGCAGCAACGGGAGCCAGAGGCGGCTACGCCCGTTCACTCCCTCGGGCAACTCACGATCGAGCAGGGGCAGCGCCTGGCGTCGTCGGTGAGTTTTGTGGGCGAGTGCGCCCTGGCCATCGCCAATGCCTGCCGCGGCCGGGCGCAGTTCCGCGGGTCGGATGTGATGCAGGTGCTCTACTCCTGCGGACCTGGCGCGCTGGGCATCATCTCGCTGATGGCCTTTCTTGTGGGTCTGATCCTGGCCTTTGTCGGCGCCATTCAGTTGCGCGTCTTCGGCGCCCAGATCTATGTGGCCAACCTGGTGGCCATCGGGATGGTCCGGGAATTGGCCGCGGTCATGACCGGCGTGGTGATGGCAGGCCGCTCGGGGGCGGCCTTTGCGGCCCAGATCGGCACCATGCAGGTCAATGACGAGGTCGATGCGCTGCGCACCATGGGCATCAACCCCGTGGAATTCCTGGTCTTGCCACGGCTGCTGGCATTGACGCTGATGATGCCCGTGCTGTGTCTGTATGCGGATGCACTGGGGCTGCTGGGCGGTGGGGTGGTAGGCGTGGGGATGCTCGACCTCGACCTGGCGCGCTACTGGAATCAGACCCGCTCGGCGCTCACCCTGAATCACCTTGCGGTCGGCGTGACCATGGGCACGGTATTCGGCGTACTGGTCGCGCTGGCAGGTTGTCGGCACGGCATGCAGTGCGGTCGCAGTAGTCTCGAAGTCGGGCGCGCCGCCACCCGCGCGGTGGTCACCAGCATCGTCTGGATCGTGGTGGCCACCGCGATCATGACCGTCCTCTGCCATGTTCTTGGAGTATGACGCGCCGTTGAGGTCAGCCACCATGCAGGACAGCCCTGTGCCCCATATCACGGTCGAAGGCCTGACCATGGCCTATGCTGGGCGCGTGATCCAGCGCGATCTGAGCTTTACGATCCGTCAGGGTGACATCTTCGTGATTATGGGCGGCAGCGGCTGCGGCAAGAGTACGCTTCTGCGGCACCTCATCGGGCTGAAGGAGCCTGCGGCGGGGCGAGTCCTGTGCCGGGGCGTGGACTTCTGGGATAGCAGCCCCGCGGAGCGAGATGCGACCAGGCGCCGCGGCGGGGTGCTCTACCAAAGCGGTGGCCTGTGGAGTTCGATGACCTTAGCCGAAAACGTCGCCCTGCCGTTGCAGGAGTACACCGCGCTCAGCCGCGCGGACATCCGCGACGTCGTGTCCGTCAAACTGGCGTTGGTGGGACTAGCAGGGTTTGAGGATTTTCACCCAGCCGAGATCAGCGGTGGTATGCAGAAGCGGGCCGGACTGGCTCGCGCCATGGCGCTTGACCCCGATCTCCTCTTCCTCGATGAGCCCTCATCCGGCCTCGATCCCGTCAGCGCGCGGCGTCTCGATGACCTGATCCTGGAACTGCGCGCCAGCTTGGGCACAACCATCGTCGTGGTCTCGCACGAACTGGCCAGCATCTTCGCCATTGGCACCGACTCGGTCTTTCTCGACTCCGAGGCCAGGACCGCCATCGCCGGGGGCGATCCCCGCGAGTTGCTGGCACACTCGAGCAACCCCACGGTCCGCGACTTCCTCACGCGGGGTGGCAGCCGGGCGGCGGCCGACGCCCATCCACCTACGGTAAAGGACGCATGACACCATGAAGGGCAAGTCCAACGCATTTTGGGTGGGGTTGTTTGTTCTGACTGGCCTGGTCTTGGGCATTGCTGCAACCCTGGTCTTTGGCAGTGGCCGACTGTTCCGGGAGACCGTCCCCTTCGTCATGTTCTTCGAGGGTGCCGTCAGCGGTCTTCAGGAGGGGGCGCCGGTGACTTTCAGGGGAGTGAAGGTGGGCACGGTGACGAGGGTAGCGGTCGCGCTTGGCAGCGATGGACAGGTCCGCATCCCGGTCTATATCGAGTTGGATCCGGCGAGCATCCGTGGCAAGAGCGGGCACCCCGTAGCGGACACCTACGCCCAAGTGGATGACCTGGTCGAGCAGGGGCTGCGGGGCCAACTGCAACTGCAAAGTCTGCTCACGGGCCTGCTCGTGGTGCGCCTGGACTTCTTCCCCGAGGAACCGCCACGCTTGGTTGGGGGTGATTTGAGCCTGCCTGAACTGCCGACGAAGCAGTCCGGGCTGCAGCGCCTGAGTGAATCGGTACAGCAGATCAAGGTTGACGAGATCGCTCAGCGCATGCTGAACGCGCTGGAGGGGATTGACCGGATTGTGAACTCCAGACAGACGCAGGAGGGCGTGGCGGACACGGCGGCAATCCTGCGTGACCTACGCGAGATCGTCGCTGAGATCCGAGCCAAGGTGGGGCCTGTGTCCATGGAATTCAGCCAGACCGGCGTGTCGCTGCGCGAGTTGGTCGAGCAGCTCAACACGCGGGTTGGGCCGCTGCTGGCCAGCGTCGAAGCCGCCACGGCCGAGACCCAGCGGCTGGCCGTCAACGTCAACGACGCCGTGGCCCGCCTCACGCCCAAAGTGGAACAAGGAGTCGCGACGGCGACCCGCGCGCTCGAGCACGCCGAGCGCCAGCTCGACCTCGAGAACGGGCCCGCGGCCGGGCTGGTGCAAAGCCTGACCAAGACCAGCTCTACAGCCGAGCAGGCGATCCTGCAGTTGCTGGCAACCGTACAGGCAACCGCCGGCCCCAATGCGCCGCTGCACACAGAGCTTGAGACCATGGTACTCGAACTGCGTGACGCCGCCCGCTCTCTGCGCCTCGTCACCGACTATCTGCAACGACACCCCGAGGCCCTGGTGCGAGGCAAGTCCGGCGTGAAGGAGGGGGAGTGATGAACCGTCTACAGCGGGCAAGCATCGTGGGAGTAGCGGCGCTGGGGGTCGCCCTCTGGTTGACGGGGTGCATGACGTCGGCGCCGACGCATCACTACACCCTGACCGCCTTGGCGCCGCCTCCACCACCGGGCCTGGAGACAGAGCGAGCCCTGGGAGTCGGACCGCTGCGTCTGCCGCTGCATCTGCGGCAGTCGGCCCTGGTCAGACGCACGAGCGCCTACCGCGTGACCTATGGCGATTTCGACCTTTGGGCCGACCCGCTGGAAGACGGCGTGACAGAGATCCTGATGGAGAACCTGGCGCGACTTACCGGCGCCCGGCGTGTGGTGCGGCATCCCTGGCGGCCCAACGAAGCCCCCGACCGTCAACTCGCCCTGGAGATCACGGCCTTTGAGTTGGCGGCCGACGGCCAGGCTGAACTGACGGCACGCTGGGAAATCCGCGACGCCCACGGCAGCCTGCTGGAGTCGGGCGAGACCTCCCGGAGCGAGTCGGCCGGGGGTCAGCTCGACGCTCTGGCGGAGGCGCTCAGCCGCGCCCTGCTGGCTCTCAGCCGTGACCTGGCAGCAGCGCTATCGCGCCACAGCGGACGCTAGCCTGGGGCAGCCGGGAGAACCACGGGACCAGCGCTAACGTCTTCCCGGCGGGGGCTTGGGCGCAAGTCAGCTCCGTATGGGTTTGCTTGTATGAGAACCGCAGAATGTCGAATGACCAAGGCCCAATGACGAAAGAGCAGAATCCCCTGCCGGGGCACCGGAGTTCTCTGGCTGTCATGCCCGGCACCAGCCGGGGATCCTGCTGAACCCTGTTTTCCTCTCCGCCTCTCCCCCGCCGTCTCCCCGTTTCGCCGTTTCGCCGTTTCCTTGTATGAGACTTGCAGCAACCTCGTAGGACACCAGGCGCTTCCCAGTCCG
>CAIZKT010000958.1:0-11542 GCA_903933565.1 uncultured Victivallales bacterium
GACCTCGGTGCGAAGGTAGGGTAGATGGCTCGCCCCTACAGGGCTCAAACCCATAACCATTCTATTCCCAGGGCGTTGCCCTGGGCTGGTATGGCAGCGCGCCTTCAGCGCTTCAGACGGACTCTCTTATTGCACAGGTCGAAATCTTTCTGGCCGCCGACCGTCTGCAGGGCCACGGGACTCCCGACATAGGTGCCGAGACGGGCCCGGAATGAGAGTTGGTAGCCATTCAGCTCGACCGCCTGCGGAAAGTGCAGGCGGTACGGCAGCCCGAGCGTGCCGTCGGCCTGGGACGTGACCTGCTCGACGAAGCGCATCTCCGCGCCGTTGTTGCCAGGCGCTTCCAGGCCCCCTTGGATGACCTGGTTGCGGTCACCGCCAGACCCCTGGGTGCGAGCGCTGCTCTGGCTGGCGTAGGACCACCCCAGACCATGGATGGCCAGTTCGGCCGAGAGGTTCGAGGTGCGACCGTGCAGCACCGTGAGCTGTCCCTCGGGGCGCAGCAGTGCGTACGGCTTGCCAGCGTCAAACTGCAGCGGCGGGTTCACGGCCTGAATCACGGCGTCAACCTCCCGGGTCGGCACGATGCTGACGCGGAACCCCCGCGTCGCCGTCAGTCCGGGGACCACGTGACCCTGTTGCCAGAGATGAAAACGGACCTCATAGCGGTCACCGTTGGTCGGGCGGCCAGGGCGCACCAGCACCAGCCCGCTGTCCGCCGCGGCAATGACCAGCGAACGGAGGCCATCCAACTCGACGGCGAAGCCGGTGGCGACGCCCGAGAGATCGGCTTCGGCCGTGCCCCGCGGCAGGGCTTTCGCGGTCGCGTTGTAGGGCAGACGGGCCGGCCGGCCCTCGAATGACGCACAGGGCAGATAGAACGAGACGTAGGCCCCCTGGATATCGGTCTCCTCGGTGAAGCGCTCGGTGCAGGTGATCTCGACTCCTGTCGCGGTCGAGGTGGCGGAGACGGAGTAGGCCAGGGCCCCTTTGCAGTTCGACGGCAGCGCTAGCTCCCCCGTCACGGTCCCCTCATGGCGTTCGCTACGCACGCTGCCGGCAGCCGCGCTGGCGTAGGACCAGTTGGGGCCATGCACGCCCACATCCATCTGCACCCCGGCCAGTTCACCGCCGAAGCGAAGCACACCCCGGTCGTCCATTTCCAGCGCCAGCGGAGCCGCGCTCAAGGCCCCGCCGACAAGCATCGCATAGACGCCCTGACGTGATGGCAGGCAAGCGGACGCACAACCACAAGGGCGTGGTGACGTATCGTCTCGACGTGAATGGGCGCAGGTCAGTTTATGGTGCGCGCACCATAAACTGACTTGCGCCCTCTCCAAACCTCGGAATGGCGCCGCAGCCTGGCCTGAGGCGGCCTCAATTCAACCACGCCTGATGGGCCGGCGCTCAGCGGGGGCACGGTGGGTACGTCTCGATCAGGTGGTGCAAGCGTTCGCAGAAGTAGCGGTAGTTGTCCCACGAGACGTCGGGCGGCACGAAGTGGTCCACGGCGGGAAGGTAGCGGCCGCTTTGCAGCATGAAGGGGATCTTGCGCAGTTCGTCGTCGATGGCGGCACGGCCCAGGGCCAGGGCGTACTTGTTGATGCCACCGATCATCTGCAGCGTGGGGTACTGGCGCCGGACGGCGGTGATGTCCAGACCCATCTGCGTCTCCCAGGGGAACAGGCAGGTCACGCCACCCTCGAGCCAGGCGTCGACCAGCAGGCGCGGATCGCCATCGCTATCGACCATGATGATGTCGATCCCCGCCTCCCGCAGGGCGGCAGTGAAGCGCTGGTAGCGCGGCACCAGAAAGCGGCGGAACAACTCTGGACTGATCAACGGGCCGGTCTTGAAGCACATGTCTTCCCAGATGAAAAAGACGTCCGCCGGGGCGGCGCGCAGGACGCCTGGGAAGAAGGCCACCCAGAGGTCGCAGAGCGTGTCCAGCATGTCCTCGATCAGCGCCGGATCGTCGTAGAAAGCGTAGGCGAGCGCTTCGTAGCCCATCAACTGACGCGGGCCGCCAAAGAAGCCGATGGGTAGGTCGCCAGCGTAGCACGGCTCGCTGCGAACGGCGTTCGCGGCGCAGTAGGCCTGCCACCGGTCGGGCGGCGGCAGACGGCCGGGGGCGTCCAGGGCCAGGCGCGGTTTGACCTGCTCCCAGTCGGCCCGGTTCGAGACCAGGAAGGAGAGGAACTCGGGCATGGAGCCGCGGTCCTTGCGCTCCCGTTGACGCACGCCGAACGAATCGACGATGATCTGGGTCTCGCCTTCGTCCGCTAGTACCCGCGGCTCGATGCCGGGGCAGAGAAAGGCGTTGGCCGGATGGCGGTGGCGCAGGTCCCCCTCGAAGCCGCAGAGCCGCATCCAATCGGCGTCGGCCGGCAGGCCTTCACGGCGCCAGCGCTGCAGCGTCTCCGGCCAGGGGCCGAAGCAGGGAAAGAAGGGCGCGCGGTCCACGGGCTGGCCGCGCATCAGCTTGAGGAAGCGGTCGCGGTTGGTCAGGGTCATTGGCGACGCTCGGAATCACTCCTCGGCCGTCTTGCGAGCTTTGGTCATGTGACCGGGAGAGATGCCCCGCTTGGTGCTCTCGACGAAAGTGATGAACTCCGCCACCTCGGGACACGGGGTCGTCGACCGCCGAATCTCCTCGATGGCATTGACGCGGTTCAAGCCCATGAAGAAGTAGATCTTGATCGCGTTGCGGACCGCCGAGCGCGCTTTCTCGTCCAGGCCGGAGCGGCGCAGACCTACCGCGTTGGGTCCCTGAATCTGCTCCCACTGCAGCATGCAGAACGGCGGGATGTCCTGACCAATGCCGTTACCACCGCCGATCATGGCCACGCGACCGACGCGGACGAACTGATGGATCATCACTCCGCCGCTGATGAAGGCGCGCGGCCCCACCTCCACATGTCCGGCCAGCAGGGTTCCGTTGGCGATGACCACCTGGTCGCCGATGTGACAGTTGTGCCCGAGGTGGGCAAATGCCATCAGCATCACCTGGTCGCCGACGACGGTGCGGCTGCCCTCCACGCTTCCCCGGTGTACCGTGACGTACTCGCGGATGACGCACCCCTTGCCGATGTCCGTGTAGGTGACAGCCCCGTCGTAGTGGAGATCCTGGGGCCTGTCCCCCACCACCGCGCCGGCATGGATGCGCGTGCCCGCACCGAGGGTCGTGTGTCCGCTGAGGTGAACGTGAGGGCCGATGACGCACTGGTCACCGACACGCACATTCGCCTCGATAACCGTGTAGGGCCCGATGTCCACGGCGTTGCCCAACTCGGCTCCGGGTTCAATGACTGCCGTCGGGTGGATACTCATGGTTACTCTCGCTTTCCGCCACGGCGGCCCGCCCCGGCGCGCCACGTCCTGCCCGTCCCACGGGCTTCACCCCTCGACCACGACCCGCCGACGATTCTTCTTCCCTGCACGCACGAAGAGTTCGCCCCCTCTCAGGTCCGCGTTCGTCACCACCTGTAGATCATCGGTGACGCGCGTATCGTTGAGGTAGCAACCGCCGCCCTGGATCAGGCGCCGTCCTTCGCCGTTGCTCTGCGCCAAACCCACCGCCACCAGCAACTTCACCACTGGCATCCCTGACGCCACGTCGCCGACCGCCAAGACCTGCGTCGGGATGGACTCGGCGGCGGCGCCGGCCTGCACCTCGCAAATGCGGCTACTGGTCTCAACCTGCGCCGCGGCAGCGGCGAAGCCGAACTCGCCGCCGGCCGCGAGGTACGACTGCCGCGCCGCCTCAAAGCCGTGCGCCAGCAGCGTCGCTTCAAAGGCCAGAATCTCCTTGGCCCGGTTGATGGCAGGCGCCGTGAGGGCGCCCAGGCGGCGCACCTCGACCATCGGTAGGGCCGTGAAGAAGGCCAGCAACCTGGGCACTTCCGCGTCCTCGACGTTGCGCCAGAACTGGTAGTAGTCGTACGCGGAGGTCCGTTCAAGGTCCAACCAGACGGCGCCGACTGCGGTCTTACCAAACTTTTCCCCGTCGCTCTTCAGCAGTAGCGGCAGTGTGGCCCCAAAGACCTCCTGGCCCAGCATGCGACGGGTCAGATCAACCCCGGCTACGATGTTCCCCCACTGGTCCTGGCCACCCAGTTGAAGCTCGCAGTTGTGGTCTCGCCTGAGGACATAGAAGTCGTACGCCTGCAAGAGCATGTAGTTGAACTCGAGAAAGGAAAGCCCCGCCTCGAGACGTATCTTCACCGACTCCGCGGCCAGCATGCGGTTGACGCTGAAGTGGCGCCCGATGTCCCGCAGAAACTCGATGTAGTTCAGCCCCCGCAACCAGGCCGCATTGTTGAGCAGGACCGCCCTCTCGTCGCTGCTGAAATCCAGAAACCGCGACAGTTGCGCCTTGAGGCTCTCAGCATTCGCGTCGATCTCCTCCAGGCTCAGCACCGGTCGTGCCTCGGTCTTGCCCGAGGGATCGCCGACCATCGCGGTGCCGCCGCCAACCAGCGCAATCACCCGATGACCGCACTGCTGCAGCCAGCGCATGGCCATCACCGGCAGCAGATGCCCGATGTGCAAACTTGACCCCGTCGGGTCGAAACCGACGTAGAAGGTCACGCAACGCTCATCCAGACAGCGCCGCAGAGACGCCGCATGGGTGAGCTGGTACAGAAAACCCCGCTCCGCGAGAATGTCTAACGCATTCATATGACCACCACTGGTCGGCCCATCCCGACTTCCGGCGGCGGGCACCCCCGCCGCCCCCAGAAAACAAACATGGAGCGCCATACTGCGCTCCATGGGTATCGCCAACTCGGCCGGTAATCTCACCCCGGGACACTGCCGCCAACCCCGCTTGCGGACAGCATCCCCCGCGTCTCAGGCAGCCCCCTCAGGCCAGGACAATGTCCTTGACCGTGACCCGGGTCAGCTCCTGGCGATGACCCTGCTTCCGGCGATAGCGTTTGCGGCGTTTCATCTTGAACACCACGATCTTCTTGCCGCGCAGGTGCTCCCCAATCTCCAAGGATACCTTCACGCCGGGAACCGTGGGTCGGCCGATCGTAACGGCCCCGTCCTGGTTCACCAGCAGAACCGCATCCTCCAGCACCACGGTTTGACCGGGTTCACCCGTGAGACGGTCTAGGTCCAGAACCGCCCCGGGCTCAACCCTGTATTGCTTTCCACAGGCCCTGATGATCGCGTACATCGCTTCGCTCCACATTGCTTCGGCATCCCGCCGGGACACCCAAGACGGCCCAAGCGGGCATACGGCACTCCACAAAAGTGACAAAACTTAGCCCCGGACTTAGAGAATGCAACACCTGTGGCAAATTCGACGCAACCCCGCGGTCGAGGCGGCTGGACTCGTCGGGTCGGGTCGGCATCGGGGTCGCTATCGCCGTCGATCCCGATGCCGAAACCGACCCCAAAGGCGGCGGAAACGACGCCCTGACTGCCTCCACCAATCTTCACTGGGCATTGCCATTCGACGCCATGGGGCAGAAGGCGTGAAGAGATACCGCCGACCTCCACGCACTGCGGGCGGACCGGTGGGGCCGGGCTGGCGTCTCCCTTCCGCCTGGCGTCCGACGGCGCCAGGCGTGGAGCAGCGGTCGGCCGCGACCGTCCCCGGGCCGTCCCGAACGGGTTTCACGGGCTTGCGTGGCGAGAGAAGGAGACGGCGGAAGTCCTGCCTTCCGGCGTGATGTCAGCGCGGCTGGGCGTGGAGTTCCTTCAGCTTGAAGCGAGTGCTGACCACCGAATGGCGGCGTTCGTCATCCCAGTACTTCGTGTAGGTGGTGGCGACGATAGTGTCATCGGGCAGCAGTTCCAGGCCGGGGTAGCCGGTATCCGCGTAGGCCCAGGCGTAGCCATCGCGGGGGCTGCCGTAATGGTGCAGCAACTTGATGCGGAACTGTCCCGGGCGCGCCTGGCGGATATCGTCGTAGGTCCCGACCCAGGCAACGAATTGGCCGTAGGTGGAACTTCCCAGAGCGCGGTCCCGGAAGGCGATCAGCCAACGCCCGTCCGCCGTCTGCACGCCCAGATGCCGGTCACCCGTCAACCCCCACGGGGTATCCTCCGGCGCGCTCCAGGTCTCGCCCTCGTCGCGGCTGAAGCACATCATGCTTTTCGCGGTATGGCGGTTCTCCCGCAGCAGGCAGGCTAGTTCCTGGCCGTCCGGCGAGCGCAGCACGAACGGCTCGCAGAGGTCCTTGTCGGCTTGCTGCGCGATCAGGCGCGGCGCCGACCAGGTCAGCCCGCCGTCAGCGGTCACGCACATGACCGCCCCCTGGTCCTTGCCCGCGGCCCGCATCTGCCCGAAGGCTGCCGTGCGTCCGTCCTTCAGCCGCACCATCCCGGTGAACGGCATGCCGCACTGAAAACCGAGCGGCGGCATCTCGACCCAGGTTCGGCCGTCGTCGGCGCTGAGCAGGCGTTCCATCCCGCGGGAGCTGCTGAAGATCCATAGCCGGGCCTGGCCCTGCCCATCGACGATGCGGTAGAGGCTTGGGCAGTTCCGGTGCTTGCTGAAGCCGGCCGGTAGCGTCTCATCGAGGCGCGTCCAGGTCAGGCCCGCGTCGTCGCTGCGCGCCAACGGTCCGCAGGCGCCGCCGTGCTCCAGGCACCAGACCGCAAACATCGTCCGCTGGTCGGGCATGAGGAGGGTGGTGGCATGCCCCTGGTAGACCTCCTTGGTTCCGGCCGCGATGACGACGTGCCGTCGGGTCTCTCCCGAGATGTCGAGCACTGGCAACTCGTCCCGATAGGTCGCCGCGACGTCCCGCGGCGCGAGACCGTCGGGCGTGCGCCGGGCCAAGGCCGCTACCTGGCGCGGCGCCAGGACAACATCGTACATCCGCATGTCGCTCAGCAGCCCCTGGAAAGGTCGGTTGTGCGCGCCGTCGTTGCCCAGCGTCCCGCTTCCGCCCCGCATGGCCACGGGTCCACTGGGCTGTTTGCCGAGAACGTAGGGGACCCGAAGCCCATTGATGTAGAATATCGGTACGTTGATTGCGGCACTGCCGTCGTAGGTCAGCGCGACATGTGCCCATTCGCCGGTCGCGAACGAGCCCCCGGCGCTGGTCCAGTGACCGGCGCCCACGTTGAACGTCAACCCCAGGCGCTCGACGTCGTCCTGGCTCACCACATGCAGGAAGCCTCCCGGCCACTCCACCACCCGCGGGTAGGGTTTGTCACCCAGGCCCAGGCCGGCCACCTTGACCCAGGCCGCGAGGCTCACGGCCGTGAGCGGTGGCGCCGCGAAGGACGCCAGCCCTGCCCTCTCCCCAGAGAAGCTCACCGCATTCCCGTATGCGCCGCTGCCGGGGCGCACGTCGCCTTCGAGGGTGGCCGTCCGGCCATGGCCCGAGGTGTCCGCCAGCACCGTACTGCCCGGCGGGTCGGTCATCGGCCAATGGCCCACCGGCTGCCCGCGCGTGGCGGCGCACCCTGTCAGCAGGCCGCAGGCCCCTATCGATGCCACCGCCAGATGCCAGCCGTAGTTCATGGTTTGTTGTGCCTCACGGGGCGACGACGGCGGGCGCGCCGCTGCGGCCGCCGCAGCAGCAATACAGGCAGTCTGGCGTCATCCGTAGCTTGCCGGACAGGCGCTCCCAGACCGCCGCGGTTTCCGTGCAGAGCGACACCGGGGTGGCGGGGCTGGTCCGGTTCAGCACCTCGAGATAGTGGCCGTAGATCTCGACGCGGGTTTCGAGAGGGAATGGCTGTGCGTACAGCTCGGTCAGGTGCGGGGCAGCGGCGCGCATGGCGCGGACGGCATCGGGGTCGAGCAGCTCGGGGCGGATCAGCGCCTCGGTCTCTGCCGCGGTCATGAGTGAGAGGATCCACAGGCGGACCGTTTCAGGCTGAACCTTGGCGGCAAGCATCTCGATGCAGTCGACGGCCTCCTCGCGCCAGTTGCGCACCGGGATAATCGGCGAGAACCCGACCCGGACCCGATAGCCCGCCTGCTGGCACTTGCGCAAGCCCTCGATGCGCTGCGCCATGGAAGGCGTGCCGCGCTCGATCAGTCGGCACACGGTGTCGGTGGACAGGGTGCAGTAGAAGATGGCGTTGGACTTGTGCGGCAGGTCGAGCAGGTGATCAACATTGTCGCTCTTGGTGTAGTAGAGGAGGTACTTGTCGCTGCTCTTGGCGAAGCACTCGGAGAGGATGGCGGAGGCGCCGTATTCCGGCTCGAAACCGAGGCTGTCGCTGAAGAGATCATAGCGGTAGAGCTTCTGCTCCGGGCGCTGCGCCAGCAGCAGGCTGACGTGGTCGGCGAACTCCTCCAGGTCGAGCATGAAGTTGACGATGTAACCCTCGTCGCAGTAGTCGCACTTGTGGGGACAGCCCTTCAGACTGTGGATGCCCCAGCCGCCCTGGCAGACGTACGGCGTGCCGCCGGAGGTCCAGTTGGCCTCACGCCGACTGAAGGC
Source organism: uncultured Victivallales bacterium (assembly GCA_903933565.1). Lineage (GTDB taxonomy): Bacteria > Verrucomicrobiota > Lentisphaeria > Oligosphaerales > JAFGRS01 > CAILUI01. The sequence continues at coordinate 8,418 of CAIZKT010000958.1, forward strand.
GAAGTCCTCGCCGACGCCGGCCATAACGGCGGCGACTCGCTGGGCCAGGGAGCTGCGGAAGCGAGTCTTGGGAGCGCTCCGTTCGGCCTTGTTCCAGACGAAGGTATTGAAGAGGAACGAGGGGTCGGCCTCGCGTCGCTCCAGTCCCTGCCGTGCCCGTCCGCCGACCGTCGGCAGGTCCGCGGGCGGGCCAGCCATCTCCAGCACCCGGTCGGTGTCCGTGTCGTCGACCTCGATGACGGGCGGGTTGCCGATGGCAGCGAGAATCCGCTCCATGCGGGCGAGCGCCAGGCGGTTGTGCTGCACGCGGCGATGCACGAAGACATGGGGCGGTCTCAGGGTGTACACAGATCCATTCCTCTGGCTGCGGCCGCGGTCACTCGAGCGCCAGCGCCAACACGCCGTACTGGTCCAGGCGGTCCAGCCGAATGGTGACAACGCCCGCCGCCGCCGTGCAGGTCACCTGCGGCTTCGATTCCGGGAAGAACGCTTCGAGGGAGTCCGGCTTGATCGTCTTGCCCGGCAGGCGCAGGGCCAGGACCAGAGCCGTTGCCGGGAGGCTCCGATCCGCCTTCTGCTGTTCGAGCTCGGACAGGGTTGGGTTCATTTCGGCGGCGTAGTTGATGAGGTGAATGGCGACCCGTTTGCCGGTTCGGGTCAGGTTCGCGGAGACCCGGTCCGCGCCCTTGCCCTCAAGCGTCAGGGTCGGGGTGGCCGAGCGCAGGGGCGCCAGCATCCGCAGGAGGGCATCGACCGAGCGGGAATCGGGTTCGTTCATGGCGCCAACCGACAGCCCCTGGGCCGCGGACATCTTCACCCACAACCCCAGGTCCAGCATGTTGTCGACCTGAAAGCCTTCACGGTAGGCTCCCCAGGCGCCGGCGGTGGCGTTTTCGCCCGCGGCAGCGGCGTAGGCCTTGCCCGCCGTGGGCTGGTAGGTGCCGCCCAGGAGGTTGGTGACAATCTGCTGTTTCGCCTCGTCCCAGACGCCGAAGCGCACGTCCTTGAACCATACCGTGCCACCGTGGTTGCGGAAAAGCATGTGGACGTTGGCGCTCTTGACGGGCTTGTCCGGCTCGATGATGCGGCGCGAGAACTCCCAGTCATGCGTGCCGGTGGCGAAGGCGGCGGCCTGCCCCCACAGGGGCGAGCCGTCCTGGTGGACCAGGTCCACGTAGAGCGAGTAGTTCGCGTCGCTGCTGCCACTGACGTCTTCGGCCTTGCTCCAGCCCTCGACGGCCAGCTTCTGCGGCGTGGCCTGCTTCAGCTCGACGCCTTGCGCGGCGCCCAAAGACCGCGCCGGGCAGAGATCCTCGAGCCAGTAATGGCAGACGCCCTTGCCAAGTGGCTTCTCGGCCGTCTTCGACCCACCCGCGGGCGGCACAGCAAAGGCCGGGCGCGGCGTCCGCTCGCGCCAGTCCTCGGTGAGGGTTGCCGCATCGTCGCCGAGGACCAGCAGCTTGCCGCCCCCCTGCACGTAGAGGTCGAGGGAACGGCAGGCGTCGTCGCTGAGCGCCCGGGCGCCGAGCAGCACCACCCCAGACAGCCCCCGGAGTTGGTCCGGTTCGAAGCGTGCGTCGGAGAGGATCCGGAACGGCACATGCGCCCGCAGCAACGCCTGGCCGATGGCAAACAATTGCGTCCGCAAGCCGTCCATCGCCAGGTAGGTGCGCGCCGAAAACACCAGGCCGATCTCGGCCATCTCCTCGGCGTCCGTCAGCAGCGGTTCCAGGTCACGGGCCAGGGCGTAGTAGGCCTTGACCACCTCCTGGTGCTCCTTGAGCAGGTTCCCGGTGGCCGGACCGCCCAGGCCAAGCCAGGAGACGCCGCCCTCACTGATGATCTCCGCCAAGGTGACCCGGACCCGGTCCGACGCCATGCGACCATGGAACATGTCGCCCTTCTCATTGCGCAGCAGGTGGTAGGTCACCGACATCGGCACGGGTCGGCGCGGCGCCGAGGCCGGCGTAGCGCCGTCGCTGCGCCGCTCGCTCAGCGCGTTGGCCAGCTTCAGCCAGAGGACCTGCTGACTGGCCGGTGGGAACGGTCCCCAGGTGGTCCCCTCGATGCACATCAGGTCGTAGTGCTCGCCGTAGGCCCACTGGTAGGTCGAGCCGCTGTCGTGGTGCCAGGTGCCATCGGTGCCGAACCCCGGCCGGACGGCCCGCGCCGTGGCGCGCAGGTCGCCGAGGAAAGTCATCACGCACTGGATACGGAACTCGCGCAGCAGCATCCGGGAGCGCACGTCGCTGGCCTGCGAGGCCTGCTTCAGATCCATACCCTCGAGTCCGTGCTTGCCGGCCCAGTCGCGCCAGACCTGCTGGCAGTGCATGCAGAAGCAGGGCTCGTAGTGACTGGCAAAATCGACGTGCGCCCCGTCGTCCCCGGCTTCCGCCTTCTTCCGAAAAACCGTCCGCGACGCCTCGATCCAGCGCGGATTGTTCACGCAGGCGCTCCAGCCGTACTGGCCCACCGTGGGAAACAGCGGGTCGAACGGGCGCCGGTAGGTCCCGTCTTCATTGACCGCGGCCATGGCCTTGAGCTGATCCTCGGGCGTCGAGCGGCTATCCATATAGTTGAGGGTGAACCAACTGCGCGTCTTCAGGCCGTACGTGTGCGCCAGTTCGGGCTTGACCCCGGTCACGCAGTTCACCCCACTTTGAGCCCACGCTTGCAGGTCGGCCGCGCTGGCCGGCAAGCCGCTGATAAAGAGCTCCCGCACCCGGCCGCGAGACCAGAAGCCCTCCAGATCGGACTGGGCCCGCACCAAACTGCCGGCCCAGCCCAGGCCAGCCAGAGACAACGCGAGAACGCACCGTGAAATCATCGTCTGATCCCTCTTGTAACTGTCTCTGAGCAACCCGTGCCAGGCGCGTCGCACGCGCCGCGCTGGAACCGCCCAGGAGACCGGCTTGTCGTTGTGGACGCTATCCGGCCGCCCCGCGAACGCCGGATTCCTCGGTCGCGCCGCAGAAGATAGGGCGAGGGTCGGCGGAGTGCAAGAAATGGCGACCGGTGCAATAAGAGAGTCCGTCTGAAGCGCTGAAGGCGCGCTGCCATACCAGCCCAGGGCAACGCCCTGGGAATAGAATGGTTATGGGTTTGAGCCCTGTAGGGGCGAGCCA
>CAIZKT010000959.1:0-2785 GCA_903933565.1 uncultured Victivallales bacterium
TCGCCGTTTCCTGAACCCTAGGCCCTGAGGTGTCACCACCTACGGAACTGCCCTGCGCCCCCAAGAAGCGGGGTCATGCCACAGGTTCCATGGCTTTCTCTTTGCGGGCGCTAGGCGCATTGGAGTCGGCGGTCCGTCCGGCTGGTCAGCCGGACTTCCGCCATCTCGGGGGATACCGCGAACCCGCCCGAAACGGGCTTGGCATCGCGGGCTCCAGAGCGGCAAGCGGGGCCAGGGCAGACGTTTGGGGTCGCTTTCTTGAAACAGCCCCGCCTTGCCGGCGTTGTCGGACGGCGGCTGGCAGGGTATGCTGTGGTGCCGTGCTTGAAGGTGAGCCTGACGGCCGGACCTCAGCGCCGTGAGCTCAGGGGCAGGGCAGGTCGAACGCCTTTGCTTGCGTTTGCGGGAAAACGCCTTGGAGATGCCCGGGTGCCGAACCGAGCCAGCCAGATCCGTCGCCTTCCAGCCTGCGTCGGTGCAGCTGGCGGGCTGCGGCTGGGCGTTGCGCTCGGTCTGCTGCTCCAGGCCAGCGCCGCCGTCGGCGCCGCCATCCACGCTGCCGAGGGCGCCACTCCGTCCCCCAGCCTCACCATCCTCTCTGCGCCGCCTGTGATCGTGCCGGGAGAGCTCGTCCGCGTGCGCCTGGACTGGAGCCTGATCGACCCCGCCGAACCCGACCCGACGCCCACAACCGACCTGGGCGAGGCGCTGCTGCAGTGGGGCCCCATGACACGCTCGGAAACGGGGGTCTTCTGGGAGGGCGAGCTGGTCCCACTTCTGCCTGGCAGCCTCGAAGGGCGTGTCACCTGCAGCGCTGCCCTGCCCGTCTTGCCCACCGACATGCCAAGCTCAACGGTGTTTTCCGTCCCGCCGCGCTACCTCGCCAACCTCTACTCGCCCTGCCGCTCGCGCCGTCTCGCACGGTCGGTAGCCCTGCCCTCCATCGCCGTCGTGCCATTGCCCCCCGCGCCTCCTGAGATGCCGCCATTCTCCGGCCTCCTGGGACTCTGGAGCGCCACTCTGACGGCCGACCGAACCCGGACTTCGAGGCGCGAGCCGCTTTCCCTGGAGCTGTGCCTGCGGGGCCGCGGCTCGGCAACACTGTTTCGGCCGCCTTCCCTGTCCCACCCGGATCTCGAGGTGCTGACGCCAACCCTCGAGCGGGCGCCGACGGGAGAGGTTGTGCAGGTGCGTTGGACGGTCATCCCCACCCGGGTGCCATTGGAACCCCTCCGCCTCGAGTTCTCCAGCTTCGACCGCACGCGCTACCTCGGCCACCGCCTGGAGTTGGCTCTCAACGTCCTGCCAGAGCCCCCGCCCCAGGCCGGGGCGCCGCTCCCACCCCCTGTCTTGTTGCGCTTCCACCCCATGCCGCCGTCGGCCGCGCCCGCCGTCGGCCGCGAGCTCGCCGGAGCCATCTGCGCCGGACTTGGAGCCCTGGCGGGGCTGACCCTGGCCGGAGCCGCCCGGCGCCGCGACCGCCAGAACTCCCCCGAGGGGCTCCGGCGGGCCGCTCTGAAACGCTTGCGACAGACCCAGCTCAGCCATGCCGATGAACTGCCCCGCCTCTATCGCGACCTGCACGTCTGGCTGGAACTCCCCGGCGGCGCCGCGACCGCCGAGATCGACGCGGCACTCCGTTTGACCCACCCGGAACTCGCCGACGAACTCCGTGCGCTGGAGACGCGCCGCTTCTCGGCCGCAGCCGACGCCGCAGTCACTCCGCCGCGCCTGCAGGCTCTCCTGAAGCGCCTGACGGTCCTGGCGGTCCTGGCCGTCTTGAGCCTGGGAGCGTCGGCCGCACTGCCGCCGGAGGAATCGCTCTCCCGAGTCGCCGAGGAAGCCTTCCGCCAACGCGACTTCGCCCAGGCCTGCAACGCCTTGACGCTTCTCCGCCAGCGCCGCGGCGAGTCCACCGAACTGCTGCTGAATCTCGCCAACGCCTACTGGTTTACGGCTCGACGGGTCGAGGCTTTGGCCCTCTATGAACGCGCCGTCAGACAGGCCCCCCGCCGCCAGGATTCCCGCTACGGCCTCGCCTGGTTGCGGACGCAGCTGCCGGCCCAACCCGCGCCGACGGCAACGCCTTGGACGCTGCCCCTCCGTGACCGACTCAGGCCCGACGAATGGGTGTTCCTGGCGGGCTTGCTGAGCGGCCTGGGATGCTTTGCGGGAGGTCTTCTGCGGTGGTGGCGCCGACCGCCGCGGTACGCTCTGGGAATCGCCGCCATCGCGACCTGCGGCTGCCTTTGGTTTGCCCTGGCGCAGTGGACTGGGACCTACCGTGTCGGGGCAACCGCACGACTCACCCAAGCCCTCGCGCTGCGTGCCGCGCCCGCCGTCGCGGCTGAGCCCCTGACCCCCGTGCTGCCGGCAGGAACCCTCGTCACGCCCAGCGGCGCGCAAGCCGACTGGCTGCGGGTGCGCACCGCCACCGCCGAGGGCTGGGCGCCCAAAACGGAATGCATCCTCGTCTGGTAGAGCCGGGCGCCACGCACGGCGGAGCTGAACAAGTGACGGGCGCAGGTCAGTTCAGTAGGGGCTTCTGTTTCGATCGTCTCCGCCTCCGGCGAGCAGAACGGGTCACGTGACTCTTGGGGGAGACTTCCGGCGGGAGGTGTCGCGAAGGCCAGACGCCGCGGAGCGCTGAAAGCGCGGCCATTCCTCAGCCCAGGGCACCGCCCTGGGAATGGAATCCAAAGCGAGATTGAGCCCTGCCGGGGCGGCATACCGACAGTCCATGGGCACCACGCGGCCAGCTATGGCGCCCCATCGGGGCTGAGAA
>CAIZKT010000960.1:0-12808 GCA_903933565.1 uncultured Victivallales bacterium
CGCCGGAAGTCTCCCCCAAGAGTCAAGGGACCCGTTCTTCTCGCCGGACGCGGAGACGATCGAAACAGAAACCCCAACGGCACTGACCTGCGCCCCCCTGCCCTGCGCCCCATTGCCACACCGGCATGAGGCGTGTAAATTGCTATGCTTGGTGGTGCGACTCGTGGTGTGGCGGCACGGTTGAGGAAAGCCGTGCCGACCCGTACTCTGGCAAGGCAACAACAGGAATGGAGACAGGATGATGAACACCCGCATTGGCCGATCCATCCGACGCATCGTAGCGGTGGCGTGCTGTCTGCTGGGAACTGCCCTGATGGCGGGTTCCTGGGACGGGGCCTGGTTCGTCAGTGCGGACGGCCGCAACCGCTACAACGTAGAGACGGGCACGGCGGAGTACCAACAGGACGGACGCTGGGTTTACGATGGCCATCCTGAAAGCAATCCTGCCGTGATGGAGTTCAGGCTCGAAGGATACAGCTCGGCGGGATTCGACGCGGCGGGTAAGCTGGCCCGCGCCGCCAACTCGGAAGAGGTGTCGGTTTGGGTCAAGGGAAGGCTGGTGACGGCCTCGCAGTGGTGGATGGCTCAGACGTTAGGCAGCCATAGCGGGTTTACGTCGTTTGAATCGTCCGCGTTACCCGGCTGGGATCTTCACCTGGACGGCGGCCTCGCTTACGACCAGCGTGACTTTTCGGCAGGGGGCCAGACCTACAAAGCCATTTCCCAGTCCTTCGATCTGGCCCTCTACGGGCGTCATGACCGCAATTTGTTTGTAGCCGCGTTGCGGGCTCAGCATAGTGACGGGCGCGATGCCTGGGATGGCAGTGATGCCGACCTCTACAACTTCAGTCTGATGCCCGGTCGCCGTCTTCTTGCTCAGGAGACCAACGGGGTCAATGTGGATGCGTATGGGGTCCTGGACCTGACCTACGCCGGCTATTCGAATGTCAACGACCAACTGCGCCTGGCCCCCGGACTCGCCGTGGCGGCGTCTCGGGCGACGGATTTTGGCCTGTTCCACCTGGTCTATCTGTACAGCCGTGACTGGAACACCAATGGCGACCGGGAATTGGGCGGTCACAACTACCTTGATGTCCAGGGCCTCAACGGGGGCTGGGCCTTGCCGGTAGCCTCGCACCTGGTGCTATCGACCGCCCTCGACTACTCGCGCGTCATGGACATGCCGCACGCGGTGCCGAACGATTTCACCAGCGCCATCCTCGGGCTGCGCACCCAGGGGTTCGAGCGCTGGGGTGGCGGCGTCGAGTATCGGCAGTCTCTGGACCGGACGGCTGACCATGGCATCCGGGCTTCCGTCAGTTATTCCTGGTGACGGGGGCGACGCGCTGAATCCACCTGTGACAGGCCTCCTGGCGGCTGGCTACCCGCGCGGGTTGTCCCTTCTTGCCGGGTTGATCATGGCTGCCTTGGGCGTGCTACTCGCGGGGTGTCAGACGCCGAGGTTGCGTCCGGGGGCGGATCCTGGTTTCGATGCCGTCGAGGCAAGTCTTCAGGATGGGGATGTGGCGGTGATGCTGTCAGCCGCCCCGGATGCCGCCCTGCTAGGGGTCTTCTCTAACGGCGCGGCGCCCGGTCCGGTGTACAGTCACGCCGAGTTGCTGCTGCGCTCGGCGCGGGGGGAGTGGTTGCTGGCCGGGGTATCTTCTGGCAAGGTGCAGCAGCGCCCGTTGCGCCGGGCCGTGGGGGGCCTGCTGCGGTTGGCTGTCTACCGGGCCCGTCTCCCCCAGGAACAGCGGGATGAGATCCCCCGACAGATGCGCCTCTGGCTCGAGGATCCCGTCCTGTCACGGGCGAGTTTCGACTACACCATGCAGGATGTTCCCGGTCGCAGCTCCAGCCTCTACTGCGTCGGTTTCGCCAACGAAATCTACCGCCGTGCCGCGTTGCCGGAGCCGTTTCCCAGGACGGCACGCGCCCTGACCCGGATCGGGGATCACCTCCAGCAGCTCGCGGGCGTCAGACCGGAACAGGTCGTCAACGCCAACGCCGTCAAGCAGAATTCCTGCTTCTTGCTGGCGGGGACGTGGCGGAATCCCGCGTTCAGCGACGATGATGTCTTGGTGCGGGAGGAAACCGCACGCGGGCTGTTGCGAGATTATGAGGCAGATTGGCGCCTGACGCCGGCCCGGGGGGTCAACGTCAGTCTCCTGGTAGGCGAGTGGTTTTACGGTTTCCCCCGGAGCGCGGAAGCGGTTGCGCGCTACGGCGGGGCGTATCTGGACTATGCGCACAGCATCCAGCGCACCTGGGATCGGGCCCAGCGGCGGGGCCGGCTCCAAGGCTTGACCGTCAGCGAAAAATCGGCGCTCCTGGAGAGTATCCGTGAAGCGTATCGTCCTGCTTTTGGCGTGTCTGTCCAGCCTGACCCTGGGATGCCTGTCTCGCCGGCCGTCGGCTTCTGATTCCAGCGCGTTCTTTGCGGCACTCCCGGAGGAACCGGGGGGCGACGCGGAACGGCAGGTGATGGTCCAGACGGTCCGGGCGGTACGGCGGTATTGCGGGGAGGCTGCGGACGGCGCCTGGTCCATCAAGGTTACCTACCTCCGGCCCAGCGACAGCCGGGCTCAGTCGTTGCTGCGCCAACTCGGCAGGGAAAAACAAGGCGTCGTGGGGCGCTGTTCGCCCGATGGTCGGTCCCTGCTGGTCATCGCCGATGCCACCACCCCGGCCGGCGCGGCGATCCTGCGGCATGAGACGGCTCACGCGGTTCTCGCCCAAGCCTGGTTCCCGGCTGCGGGCGCCGTGCCATTCTGGCTTGGCGAAGGGCTGTCCACACTTTTCGAAATGGGCGTGGACGCTGTTGGTGACCCCCTGGCCAACCGCGAGCGGGAGGAGGTGCTCCGCTACCTGTTGCAGACCCGGCGCCGACTCCCGCTGCAGGCGATTTTTTCCAGTGCCCTGATGCAGCGGGCCAGCGGCAACAGCTACGCCATCGCCTGGGGGCTCCTGTGGCTCGAGCGGGAGCGTGGGGTAACGGGACGCGCTCTGCTTGAACGGGCTCGTGCCAATCCGCCTTTCAACGCCGACGAGATCAAGGACCTGGAGAGGGGCCTTCGTCGGCGCTTTGGGGCGACCTCAGCCTAGCCGCATTGGGGGCTCAGCCATCACACGGCCGGCCCCAGAGCTCGGCGCCGGGTTCCTGCAAGAGCCGATCCCGGCAAGCGGCCACCGTCTCGAGCGTCGGCGGAAGGCGCCAGTCCGGCGCGATCTCCGCCAGGGGCACGAGCACGAAGAGCCGCTGCGTCAGGCGTGGGTGAGGGACGGTCAGGGCGGCGGAGTCCAGCCAGCGCTCGCCGACCAGGAGCACATCGAGGTCAAGCTCCCGCGCGGCCCGGGACGAGTGCGCGGCCGGTCGGCCCAGGGCCTGCTCAATGGCTTGACACAGCGCCAACAGCGCCAACGGCGAGCCCCGCCACAACCCCGTGACCGCGGTGTTGACAAACTCCGGGGTCTCGGGATCGCAGGCCACGGGCCGGGTTCGGTACAGGGGTGCCCGACGCAGGCGCAAGACGCCACCGCGCCGGAGTTGCTCCAGCGCCTGCGTGATGGCATCGAGCGGGTTGCCACGGTTGGCCCCGATCCCAATCGCAACCGAGATCACGGTGAACTCCGGTAATGGCACGTCCACTTCTTTCATTGGGACAGGCGCGAAACTATAGTACGGCGCGCCGGCGCTGTCGCGATGCTCGCGGCGGGGCTGGCCGTGGGATGATGTGCTCATGGAGTGCGGCGCCGCGGTTTCGGCCTATTTCCTTTCTTCAGGTCGGCTTGGTGTGCCCCTGTTCGACGCTCTCGTCTCTGACGGGCGTGTCCGCTTGTTGGGCGTGGGGACGCAGCCGGACCGGCCCTGTGGTCGGCAGCGTCGGCTCGAACCCACCCCCGTCGCCGCCCACGCGGCAACGCGGGGCTGCGTCGCCGACAGACTTCCCTCAGTGAACGACGACGGCTTTTTGGTGCGCTTGCGCGCTTTGCGGCCGGACGTGGTGGTGGTGGCGGCCTTCGGCCAGATTCTCAGGCCGAGTCTGCTGGGCCTGCCACGCTGCGGCTGCCTGAACGTGCATGCGAGCCTGCTGCCGCGTCACCGCGGCGCCTCCCCGGTCAGTGCCGCGATCCTGGCCGGCGATCAGCAGAGCGGAATTACCTTCATGCAGATGGACGCCGGACTCGACACGGGTCCGATCTGGCGCACCCTGGCGCTCGATACCCGTCCCGACGAGACGGCCGAACAGTTGGAGGCGCGCCTGAGTCAGGTGGCGGCCGGGGCGCTGGTGACCTGCATGGTGGACGTGGCACGCGGCGCCCTGGTGCCGCAGCCGCAGCCTGCCGCGGGGGCGACCTACGCGCCCAAGTTGTCTAAAGAGCACGGCCTCATTGACTGGTCGCGCGGCGCCGCCGAGATCGAGCGTCAGGTACGCGCCATGATCCCGTGGCCCGGCGCTTACACGATGATTCCGGGAGCGCACGGCCCGCGCCGCCTGCAAATCCTGTCTGCCGCGGTCGCTGCCGTACCCCAGTCCGGCCAGCCCGGGGAGGTTCTTCAGGCCGATCCCGCCGCTTGGATCGTCGCCTGTGGACAGGGATGTCTGCACGTCTTGAGCGTAAGAGCAGAAGGCCGGAGCAACCTGCCTGCGGAAACCTTCCTGCGCGGCCATCGAGTGCCGCCGGGAACCCGCTTAGGCCCCACGACGGAAGGCGAGGAGTGAACCCGCACTACCTATGAAACAGATACTGATCAACAGCGAGGACTTGCAGGTCAGCGTCGCGGTCGTTGAAAATGGCGAGCTGGAGGACTTCCAGATTGAGCGGACCGATCGCAGCCGCTTGAGCGGCTCCATCTTCAAGGGGCGCATCCGTAACCTGGAGCCGTCGTTACAGGCGGCTTTTGTGGACATCGGAACCGAGAAAAATGCGTTCCTGCACTACTGGGACATGCTTCCGGCAACGCAGGACATGCTCGAGGGGGGCGAGGAATCGCCCGCCCGGCGCCAACGGCAGGCGGAGGAAGACGTCCCGGAAGCCGAGGTGGCGGACGCCCCCGAGGCGGCCGCGGTGGTGGCGGTTCCGGCGGCGGGGTTACTGGGGCGTCTGAAGCGGCTCTTGCGGTTGCAGGGTGACCCTGCCGGCAGCGCGGCGGATGCGCCGGCGCCGGAGGATCGCCCGGCCGGGGACCGCCGTCCGCGCCGCCGCCCGCGTCGGCCCCGGCGGACGACGTTTACGGTCGAGGACATACCGGAGTTGTTCAAGGTCGGTCAGGACGTGCCCGTCCAGGTCAGCAAGGGCCCCATCGGCAACAAGGGCGCCCGGGTGACCACCAACCTGAGCATTCCGGGTCGCTACCTGGTCCTGCTGCCCAACTCCACCCATGTCGGCGTCTCCAAGCGCGTCGAGAACCCTGAGGAGCGTGAGCGTCTGCGCCAAATTCTGGAGCATCTGGATATTCCCGAAGGGATGGGGCTGATCTGCCGCACCGTCGGGGCGAGCCGCAGCGAGGAGCAGTTCCACGACGACCTGGCCTTGTTGCTGGACCTCTGGCGCAAGCTGGAAGAGACCAGCCGCACCACCAAGGCCCCTTGTTGCATCTATCAGGAGCCCAGCCTCCCTGAGCGTTCGCTACGCGATCTGCTGACCGAAGACGTCGACGAGGTGGTCACCGACTCGCAGGAGGTCTTCGACCTGGCCAACGGGCTGGTGTCGAGGCTCAGTCGGGCCGAACGGGTCAAGGTCCGGCTGTACCGCAACCCCAAGCCCTTGTTTGAGCGCTACAACCTCTCCGAGCAGATTGAACGTATCTTCCGGCGGCAAGTCCCGTTGCCCGGTGGCGGTCACATCTGCGTGGACGAGACCGAGGCCCTCATTGCCATCGACGTGAACTCCGGCAAGAACCGCTCCGGCAAGGACCACCCCGAGACCATCCTGACGGCCAACCTGGAGGCGGTGCGCGAGGTGACTCGCCAGTTACGCTTGCGCAATATCGGGGGGCTGATTGTCATCGACTTCATCGACATGCGCTCGAAGAAGGACCAGATGACCGTGTTCCACGCGCTGAAGGACGCGCTGGCCAAAGACCGGGCCCGGACGAAGGTCTACCCCATCAGCGCCTTGGGGCTGGTGGAGATGACCCGCCAGCGCGAAACCGAGAGCGTGCGCAGCACCGTCTATTGCCCTTGCCCCTACTGTCAGGGGCGTGGACTGGTGAAATCCGCTACCACCATGAGCGTGGAGATTCAACGCCGCCTGCAGGAGATCTTGCAGCGCAACCGGCGCACCGCGGACCTGCGGGTGATGGTCCACCCCAGTATCCTCGAGCGCCTCAAGAATGAGGACGCCGCCCTGCTCTCGGGGCTTGAGGCCCAGTTTGGGGGTAAACTCACGTTCAGGGGTGATCCGGCCTTGCACATGGAGGAATTCCGGATCATCAACGATGGCACCGGCGCCGATCTCTGAGCGCTGGCGTCGAGCGCCGGAGCACCAGGGGTGAACCCGTAGAAGCACGGAGACGATGCGCATGCCCGCCGATACCGAACGGCTCTACCGCCAGCGACTCACCCGCTACCTGACGGCGCTACGCAACGAGAAGCCGGACCGGGTGCCGATCCGGCCCTTCGCGGCCGAGTTCACGGCGCGCTATGCCGGCTTCACCAACCAGGAAGTCACCCACGACTACGCCAAGGCTTTCGAGGCGGTCTGCCGCTGCGCCGCGGACTTCGACTGGGACGCCATGGTGCCGAACATGGTCTACGTCTGGACCGGCCTGACCCAGGCCATCGGGCTGCGCTACTACGCCATCCCCGGCGTCCAGGCGCCGGTTGAGTCCGGCTTCCAGTACCTTGAGCCCGACGAAGACCATGCCTTCATGAAGGCGGACGAATACGACGCGCTGATTGCCGATCCGACCGCCTTTCTCTACAATGTCTGGCTGCCGCGGGTCTCGGCGGACGTGGTGGCGCCCGGCAGTCCGTCGACCTACCGCAGCAGCCTGGCCCTGGTCAAGGGCGGCATGGCCATGCTGCAGTACTTCACCGCCTTCGGGCCACAGTGCGAGCGTCTGCGCCGCGAGTTCGGCATGCCGGGGGCGATTGCCGGCATCCTCAAGGCGCCGCTGGACATCCTCGCCGATAAGCTGCGCGGGTACATCGGGCTGACCATGGACTTGATGACGCAGCCGGCCAAGGTGAAGGCAGCCTGCGAGGCCTTACAGCCGCACCTGGCCAATGTGGCCATGAGCTCGGCCGACCCGCGCCGGCAACTGCCCGTCGGCTTCTGGATGCACCGCGGCTGCGTGCCCTTCGTCACCCCCGAGCACTTCAATACCATCTACTGGCCCACTCTCAAACCGATCATCCTGGAGCTGTGGAAAAACGGCCACCAGACCCTGTTCTACGCCGAAGGCAACTGGAACGCGCACCTGGATGCCTTTGCCGAACTCCCCGACCGCAGCATCGTCTACCACGTGGACATGGCGGACATCTTCCAGGCGCACCGGCGCCTGGGCCAGAAGTTCTGTCTCAGTGGCGGCATCCCCAATCTCCTCCTCGGGCGTGGCACGCCCGGCCAGGTGCGCGAGCGTTGCCGTCAGGTCATCGAGGGCGTGGCGGCTGACGGGGGCTACGTCATGGATGCCAGCGCCATCATCCAGAGCGATGCCCGGCCGGAGAACCTGCGCGCTCTTACTGAGGCAACCCGCGAGTACGGGTGCTACCGCGACACCGACGAATTGACGCTGCGCGATCCCGAGGCCCCGACCTTCACCCCGGCCGAATACGCTGGCAGCGGCGGCCTGGCGCCCAGCCCCGCGGGGCGGACGCCGCCGGGACAGTGCGTCCCCTGGGCCCAGAAACGCCCCGAGGTCGGGCCGATCGCGGGCGATGCCGCCCTGATGGAGCGCGTCTGGTCCCAGGTCGATGGCCTCGGCAATATGTTCATCTGGCAATGCCTGTTGTCCTTCTGAGACGCGGTGGGCCGCCACCGCGGCATGGTGGAGATGCGGTGGGCCGCCACCGTGGTTTGGTGGAGATGCGGTGGGCCGCCACCGTGGTTTGGTGGAGATGCGGTGGGCTCCACCGCCGCGCCTGAGGCCAGGCGCCTCTCCAGAAGACCGCTGGAGATGCGGTGGGCTCCACCGCGGTTGGGTGGAGATGCGGTGGGCTCCACCGCGGTTGGGTGGAGATGCGGTGGGCTCCACCGCCGCGCCTGAGGCCAGGCGCCTCTCCAGAAGAATGGAGCGGCCGCGGCTCGCGGCCAGAGAGCCGACCCGACGGTCGGCGGTCCCAGCAAGCAATGGAGACCTGAGCGTGATCAGACGTTATGCCTTGCAGTTCGCCACGGTCATCGCCCTGGTCGGGGTGTCGTGTGCTGGCCAGCCCGTAGACATCCCGGCGGCCCCCGCCATCCTCGATGCTACGCTCCCTGACCTCGGCGACTTGCAGAAAGCCATCGCCCCCTACGAAGACCTCGACTGGAAGCCTGCCAGCCCCGCCGAACGCACCCTCATCCCCTACGCCATGCTGCAGGTCAAGAAGGTGCATACGGCCAGCCGCAGCACCTACGCGACCCTCTCGTCCGAGCAGACGGGTTTCCTGGTCCGGCAGGGCCTGACCGCGCTCGCCCTCGCCAAGGCGGGCAAGGTCCTCACCGCCCAGCCGGGCAAGCATACCGAACTGGCCTACATCACCAGCAATGACCATACTGTCCAGCCCTACTACCTCTACCTGCCGTCCACCTTCGATGCCTCCCGCAAGTGGCCGCTGCTCGTCTTCCTGCACGGTTTCGTGCCCTCCATCAGCGTCAACGACCCGTGGCTTCTCAGCGCCGACGCCTTCGCGGTCGCCGAACGCAATGGCTTCGTGCTGCTTACCGTCTACGGCCGCCGCAACACCGACTTCCAAGGCGTGGGCGAGCTGGACGTCGAGGAGGCCATCCGGGAGGTCTCCGAGCTCTACCCGATCGACCCGGACCGGGTCCACCTCACCGGCGTCTCCATGGGCGCTGCGGGCTGCTACTACATCGGCCTGCGTCGGCCGGGCCGCTTCGCCTCCTATACCGCCATGGACGGGCAGACCGACATGCACGCCTGGTGGCCGCTGATCCTGCGCAACTGGCCCGCCAACCGCGACGACATCCCGCCCTTCCGCCGCTGGCTGCTGGAATGGGACAACCCGGTGGACCTGGTCATGAACGCCCGCAACCAGCGCTACTTCATCCTGCACGGCGAACGCGATCCGCTGGTTTCCGTCAACCAGTCCCGCACCCTAGTGCAGCTCGCCAAGGGGCAAGGCATCGACCTGACCTACTACGAAGTCCCCGGCGCCGGCCACTACATCTACTGGGAACCCGCAATCTTCGAAAAGGCCTGGAGCTGGCAGAAACCCTTCGCCCGCGAACCCAGCCCCCGCCGCGTTACCTACAAGACCTTTAGCCTCGAGTACGACCGCGCCTTCTGGTGCCGCCTGGGTGACTTCCAGCGCTGGGGCGTGCCGGCCGTGGTCGATGGCGAGATCAGCGCCGACGGGGGCACGCTGACGGCGAAGACCGAGAACGTCCGCCTGCTGGTGCTCGATCCCACCCAGGCGCCACTGAAGGTGGGTGACGGGCTGCAGGCCACCATCAACGGCGTCAAGCGGCCCGTGACCCGCAATCCGGCCGGCGAACTCGAGATCGTCTGCGCCGATGGAGCCGTCCCGGCAGCCGCCTGGCCACCCCGCAAACAGCACGGCATGACCGGGCCCGTCGAGGAAGTCTTCGACACGCCCTTCGTCGTGGTCACCGGCAGCGCCGGCGACGAGGCCGAGAACCAGCGCCTGGCGACGCAGGTGGAGAAGTGGGCCGACGATTGGGACCGTTTTGCCGACGGTCGGCCGCCTGTGCTCCTCGATAGCCAGGTCACCGAGGCGCTGATCCAGAGCCGCAGCCTGATCCTCTTTGGCACGCCCGCCACCAACCGCATCCTGGCCCGGCTGCAAGACCGGCTGCCCATCAAGATCGGCGCGCAGCGCTACGAGGTCGCCGGCAAAGTCTACGAGGGCGCCAGCCTGGGCCTGGTCATGTGTTACCCGAACCCGCTCAACCCGAAGCGCTACGTCGTTATCTACTCCGGCGAGATCTACGGCGAGAAGTGCGGCAACAACCACAAACACGACTTCCTCCCCGACTTCATCGTCTTCAACACCCGCCAGTTCAACTACGACGACACCAACCAGCACGAGGTCGCCGGTTTCTTCGATATGAGCTGGGGATTCGCCCCGGAACTCACCTGGGTGCGCCAGGGGAAGTAGGCGGTTTCGCCTCGATAAGGACCTGCACGGAGACCCTCTCGTGGGCATCGGGCAAATCACCCTTGGACGAAACAAGCCCTGCCACTGCGGCTCGGGGAAGAAGTACAGGAAGTGCTGCCTGGCGGCGGACGAGGAGGCCGCCCTGCATCCCCCGCGCGGCCCAGTTCAAACCTGAGCCCCGGGACAACAACCACAGGGCCGTGCGGGATACCCCATGAGTGAGCAGACGCCCAGGGAGAAGGATGGCAAGGAGCAGCTCAAGAGCTACTGCCATGCAACCGACGCCCCCATCGGCGTCTGGTCCAATGGCTCGCAGATGACGGGGTTCGACGTACTCATGGCCAATCCGCCCTTTGCCGACGACACCAAGCAGGGCGACATCCTCTCGCACTACGAGCTCGGCCACAAGGCCAACGGCAAAGGCGAGGCCACAGCGTCGGCGTGGCTGACGGGAGACTGCAGGTCGGAGGAAAGACCATGAGCCAGCGCCTACCGGCAAAGCCGACGGCTGCACCCGACCTGTTGTGAGACGTCCGTGAACGTAAGCTGTCAGGGCGCCGGTTGCAGCCAAGCCCAGGCCTCGTCCAGGATGGCGAAAAAGCGCTCCAGGCTGGCCTGCGGGCCGAGCTCGGGGTAGGGCCGCATCTCGAAGCTGGCCGTGCCGCGGCTGTCGGCGCTGAAGTACCCCGCCGCCAGGCCGAGGCGCAGGAGGTCGGCCAAGGCGCCGGTGCCATACTCCCCCCCGGCAATACCCCAGGGCACGTGTTTGTCCCCGAAGAGCGGGTGCTGCGGATTCCGCAGGATGCAGTTGCCGAGGTGAATGTGGCCGAGGCAGTCGGCGGAGTCCTGGAAAGCCTGCGCCAGGGTCTCGCCCAGGAGCGGCACATGGCCCATGTCGACCATGCTGGCGAAGTTCGCACAGCCCTCGGCGCGCAGGCGGCGGCCGAGCGCGGCGGCCTCCGCGCTCGGCCCGATGAGCTTACGCTTGTCGAGGGTGCGGTCGGTGGGTTCGATGAGGATCGTGACTGTCGGGGGCACATGCCGACAGAGCACCTGGTAGAAGCGCACAAGCTGTTCCCGGGCCGCCTCGCGGGCCGCGGGTTGGTCGGCGCCACTGTTGGTAACAACCCGCGTGGCGCCTGCGGCTAGGGCCCGGTCGAGTTCCTCGCGGTAGAAGTCCAGACTACGTTGCCAGACGGCCGGGTCGAGCGCGGCGGGTTGCGGCGAGGGCTGGCCTTTGCGGCCGCCGATGTTGTAGACAATCAGCTTGCCGCTGTCCCGGCAGGCGGCAAGCTCACGGGCGGCACTGGCGGCCTCGGCCGGAATCCACAGGTCGACGACCTCGAAGCGGGAGTCCCCAAGCAGCGGCAACAGCGTCTCGGCATGCCGGGCCGGAGCCTCGATGCCTCCGGCGTGGAGCAGGTGATGGTTGACGCCGATTCTCAGACACTCACGCCAGTGCATCCGGCAAGCCCTCGCGGAAAGCCGTCAGCCGGCCATCGCCGCCTTGACCTCGTGTTGGACCTCCAGGTACCAGGCCCAGGCTTCGGTGACGGAGACGGCCTGGAGCCGGACCGTCTGGCCTTCGCCTTCGGCCACCAGCTCGGGATGAATGTTCCTGAGGGCGTGCAGGAAAGGCGTGTCCGCCAGATCAATCTCGAGGGTCACCGGTCCGGTGAACAGCAAAGGCGTGACCCGCGGGGGGTCCCGCAGCAGCCCTTCCGCCGCGGTGTACAGGCGGCGGGCCGTGAACTTCGGGGAGTAGCACAGGGCCGCGGACTCGCCCATGGCCTCTTTGACCGTCGCCGTCCGCACGCCGGGAAGGATCTCGGCGGCCTCGGCCATGCCCGCCGAATCGCCGGTCACCAGCCAGGTGGGCACCCCCGCCTCGCAGGCAATGGCCGCTTCCATGCCGATCTCGCCCACCTCGATGCCGTTGATGCGGAGGCTGAGGTTTCGCCTCGAGTAGCTATGCGGCAACAGCGCTCCCGGCGTCCCGCTGCGGGCGTGGAAACCGACCATGAGCATGGCGCCGAACGAGCTGTCAATGCCGCCCCAGTCGGGTCGGTACGGCGGCTTGCCGCAGATGACGGCCACTGCGGCTGGCAACTCGCGCAGATCGACGTTGCGGCCGTCGGTGTGCTCGTCGTACACCACGATCTCATGGTCCCCCTCGGCGAGCAGCCCATCGATGACGGCCTGCAGGTCGTTCATCAGCATGGCCCGGCCGAGAGCCGAATCCTCGGCCTGCGCGTAGGTGGTGACCCCGGTGACGCCCTCAACATCCGTGCGAATCATGAATTTCATGGCACGCTCCTGGATTGTCGGTGCTCTGCACGACCGGTAGGGGCCGCCGCTGCCAATCGCGGTGTGTAACCACTATAGCATGCCGACCGGCCGACCGGGGGCCAACAACCAGGGCAGGGGCGCAGGTCAGCTCCGTAGGTGGTGACACCTCAGGTCCTGGGGTTCAGGAAACGGCGAGACGGCGAGACGGGGAAACGGCGACTGGAGGA
>CAIZKT010000961.1:0-3690 GCA_903933565.1 uncultured Victivallales bacterium
CGGCGGCGATGCGTCCTGCCGGGCGGCAGGACTGCTCTTGCCCTCCAGCCGAGCCCCCGGCGCAGGCGGAACAGAGCGAAGATCGCGGTCAAGTCTCATACAAGGGTTCAGCCGAGCCCACGGCGGCGGCCGGACCTACCGGAAGGAGACTTGCGGCCTGCGCCACGATGCGTACGTAGTCGGGGCTAAAGGCTCGACTACATACCCGCGCCGCGACCGGCCTGCACCTTGGAAGTCTCATACAAGGGTTCAGGGTTCTGGCGAGACCCCCGCTGGGGCCGGACATACCAGAAGGAGAACCGCGGTTGCCGTGCCGGCGATTCTGCCATTCGTCATGGGGCTTTGGTCATTCGACCTTATGTGGTTCTCATACAAGCTGCGCCCGGGCCGACCTCAGCGAGCCGAGGGGGGCAAGAGGGAGTAGAAGCGCCGGTTTTCGGATACCGGCCCTGAGACAAACGCTCCCGGGGCCGCGGCCGCGGCGAACAGTCGCGCCGCCGCGACCTCGTCTCCCGCCACAACGTGCAGCGAGGCGCTGGGCAGAGACCGGGTTCGGGGCCAGAACTCCGTCGGCAGGCGATTCTCGGCAACCACGGCCTCGGCAGACATGCCATACTGCGCCCAGTAGAATCTAAAGGTAGGGAAATCATAGGCGTCGGTCACGACCAGGGCGCCACGCAGCGCTCCAGCCTCGGCGACGCCCGCCGCGACCCCGCGCAGATCCGTCCGGCCCCGGTAGTACTGCTGCAGCAGGTTCTGCGGATGTTCGCCGCGGCTGACCGCGGCGGCGGTGCGCCGAGCGCAGGCGAACTCCCAGGCGAATCCCAGCGCCACCGTCAACCCGGCCCAGAGCAGGAACGAGCGCCGCGACCAGAGGAGAGATGGACGCAGGAAGCGGAAGGCCGCAAAGGTCAGCGGCAAGAGGTAGAGCAGGTAGACCCGGGGGAAGGGCGCGTTGGTGTAGTTTCCCAGCATGGTTGCCAGGACCGGGACGGCGATGCAACCGGCGTACAGGGCTGCCCAGGTCCGCTGCCCGCTGCGGTCGGGATCGGGCGGACGCCGCCGGAACGCCGCCACCGGCAAGGCGATTCCGGCCCAACCGAGGTGGGCCCAGACGCCGAGAGCCACCGCGCCGAGGACGCGCAACCCCGACGACCAGCCCGTGGTCTCGTGCAGTACCTTGATGAACTGGTCCCAAAGCGTGAGGTAGTAGCTCAGCCCCAGAGCCCCGGCGGTCGCCAAGGTCAGAGCCGCTGCCAAGCGCGCCCGGCGGCTTCCCGGCCAGCCCGGCCAGAGCGCAATGAACAAGGCATGCGCGAAGGCCAGCAGCACGTTGGAGGGGATGACGAGAGGCAGCAGGAACAGCGCCGGAACCTGCAACCAGAGGCCGCGGCGCAGCCGCCCGTCGCTCATCTCCGCCAGTCCCTGCACCGCCACGGCTGAAAGCAGCATCGTCAGCGAGTATCCGCGGAACTCGCAGGCGAAGGCGCCAAACACCGGGCTGATGGCCAGCGTCACCCCGGCCAGGCAGGACAATTCCGCCCCCAGCCAGCGCCGCCAGGAGCGCACCGCCAGGACGATGACGACGAGGCCAAACGCCATACACGGCAGGCGCAGCATATACTCGCTCGAACTGAAGTCGATGAAGCGGACCCACCACCAGCCGAAGGCCGAGAACAGCATGTGATTGTTGGCCACGGGGTAGGAGCGGAAGACGTGCAACGGCCCACGCCCGTCCGGACCGAGAACGAAGTCGCCCAGGGTGATGACCTCGTCATGCCAGAGTTCGGACATCGCCCATGGTAGCACCCGCACCAGATAGAGCGCGATGCAGATGAGGATCCACTTACCGGGGGCCAGGGCGGCATCCCCCAGGCCGGACGACGAGTCCGCTCGGGTATCGAGAGAAGCCATGGCTGCACCCCCCATGCTGCTTACACCCGTCCCCTGGAGAACCCCGCTACGGTCACACTCTGGGGCCGCGGGCCATCACGGCCTCGGTTGTTCCATGAACGCATCCAGCTCGCGCCGCTGGACGGGGGTGATTTCGCGAACCCCCTGGACCGAGCGCATCATCAGTGTCTGGCGCGCCGCCACCTCGAGAACCTCCAGGCGGTCGAAGGCTTGCAGCAAGGTCTCGCCGACGGTCAGTATCCCGTGGTTGCGCAGCAGGACGCAGACCCCGCGACCGACCCCGTCGACCACCGCCTCGGCCAACTGGGTCGTCCCCATGCGGCAATAGGGCGTCATGACCGGTTCGCCCAAGATCGCGTAGGCCTCGGCGGTGAGGTGCGTGTTGATCGCCTCATCGCAGGCACAGAAGAAGCTGGCGGTCAGGGGATGCGCGTGGACGATGGCGCGAACGCCGGCATGCCGATGGTAGATGGCCAGGTGCATGGCTGACTCGATGCTGGGCTTCAGCTCCGGTGTCAGATTGGCGCCGTCAAGACCCATGATACCAATCTGCTCCGCCCGCAGTTCGCCTTTGTCGACGCCCGTGGGCGTCAGGGCAATGCACTCGCTGCCGGCCCGGCAGGAGAGATTACCCCCGGAAGTCGTGGTGAGGCACTGGCGGTAAAGCCGACGCATGAAGTACGCTACCTGCTCGCGTTCGTCCTGGAACTCCGTCACGCCGAACCTCCTCCTGCCGCCGCATCCCGACCCGAAGCCGACCCGCTCACCCTTAGCCTTGGCGGGCGTCATCAGTACCCGTTCGGAAAGCCCCTGGCGGCCAACCTGGAATGACGCCCGCGCCGCGCCGCACTGGCAGCGGGCGCTCTCAACGCTATTGTAGCCGGTCACCGCGATTCCGCCACACGGTCACCGCGACGAAGAGCCATTATCATGCCGGTGCCGGCCTATATCTTCGATCTGGATGGAACCCTGGTTGACTCACGGCACGATCTCGCGACGGCCGTCAACCTCATGCGCCGGGACCTTGGCCTGCCCGGGTTGTCCCTGGAGACCGTGGTCGGGTTCGTCGGCGATGGGATGCGGCGCCTGGTCGAGCGGGCGCTGCGCGCGGCGCCCGCCTCGACGGCGGACGTCGACCAGGCGATCGCCCTGCTCAGGGGACACTACTCCGAACACCTGCTGGATCAGACCGTCCTCTATCCCGGGGTTCTGGCCAGCCTTGAGGCCCTGTCGAGACACCCTGGCCACCTGGCTATTGTCACCAACAAGCCCACCGAGCCAGCCCGGCGCATCTGTGCCGGGCTGGGCATCCTGCGCTTCTTTCCTCAGCTGCTGGGCGGCGATGCCTGCGCCAAGATCAAGCCTGATCCCACCCCCCTGCTCCAGGTCCTCAACGCCACGGGGGCGGACCCCGCTTTCTCCTGGATGATCGGCGACCACAGCACCGATCTGGAAGCAGGCCGTCGCGCCGGCCTGCGCCGCTGCTTCTGTCGCTTTGGCTTCGGCCGGGCCGGAACCGAGGTCGCGGAGCTCAGCGTCGACAGCCTGACGGAGTTCGCGGACCACGTGCTCCGCAGGCCCGTCGCGCCCGCCTGAGGCGCGCTGGGGGGCGAGTGGCCTCGCGAGCCGTTGTGGGTGAGTGAGTGGGTGAGTGGGTGGGTGAGTGGGTGGGTGGGTGAGTGGGTGGGTGAGTGGGTGGGTGGGCTAAGCGCCTCACCGGCTTCACGCCCCGGCGACTGGCGAGCCGCCCCGGCGCTCCTCAACCGCGCTCCCACG
>CAIZKT010000962.1:0-5745 GCA_903933565.1 uncultured Victivallales bacterium
CAGAACCCTCGGCTCACCAGCATCTCGCCTGGAGTCGGCGGTCCGCACCGGCACTGCCGGGGCTTCCGCCGTATATGGAGATACCGCGAACCCGCCCGGAACGGGCGATGGCATCGCGGGCTCCAGGGCCAGACGCGGGGTTCTGCAAGAGCCTCAGTAACCAGGAGAATCTGCCCATGCCATTTCAGCTCAAGGGATGTCTGTTCATGCTGACCCTCACCCTCTCGGCTCTGGCGCAGGAGGCCGTGTCAGCGCCGATCTGGCCACCCTCCGAACACCTGCTCAAGGGCCTCGTGGACGGCATCGAACCGATCCTCAAGAGCCAGGACACGGCGACCGGACGCTTCGGCACGCAGCCCTGGGTCTGTATCGACCAGAACGTCTTGCTGCCCCTGGCCGCCGCCTGGTCCATCAAGGACGACAAGAATCCGTGGTATCACAGCGACCGGGTGTTGGCCGCCATCGCCAGTGGCGGTAAGGCCCTCACCGACGACCAGGACAAGAAGGGCATGTGGACCTTTCGCAAGAAGGACAACTCCACCTGGGGCCAGATCTATATGCCCTGGACCTACAGCCGCTGGATCCGGGCCTATGTGCTGGTCAAAGACGCCCTGCCTGCTGCGGACCGCGCCGCCTGGGAGAAAGGCCTGCGCCTCGGCTTCACGGGCATCCGCAGGATCATGGACGGCGGGGTTCATAACATTCCCTGCCACCAGGCCATGGCGCTCTACCTCGCCGGAATGGCCTTCGACCAGGCCGAGTGGCGCGCCGCGGCAACCGCCTTCATGGCCAAAACCGTCGCCAAGCAGAACCCCGCCGGTTTCTGGTCGGAGAACTTCGGCCCCGTGATTGGCTACAACGAGGTCTACGTCGACGCCATCGGCGTCTACTACAGCGTCTCGAAGGACCCCGTCGTCCTCGAGGCCCTGCGCCGGGCGGCGCAGTTCCACGCCGCCGTGCTCTGGCCCGACGGCTCGGCGGTAGCTTGTCTGGACGAACGGCAGATCTACCATGCAGGCCTCGAAAACGGCACCGTTGGCTTCACCTTCACCCCCGAGGGGCGCGGCTACCTGCTGCAGCAGATAGGCAAGTCCATGGCCAAAGGCAGCGCCGTTAGCCCCGACTATGCTGCCGGGATGCTGCTGTATGGCGAGCGTGGCACCGGCCTCAAACCCGCGGCGGCCGCCGCTGAAGCCACGGCCTGGATCGGCAACCGCGAGGGGCTGATCCGCCGTCAGCAACCCTGGCAGTGGGCGATGTCGGCCTACGCCTGCCCTGTACCTACCAACCGCTGGATTCAGGACCGCCACAACCTGCTCGATGTCTTCCACGATGACCTCGGCCTCGTCGCCGGCGGCGGCAACACCAAGCTCCAGCCCTACTGGTCCACTTTCACCGTCGGAGATTGCTCTCAACTCCGGCATATCCCGGGCGAAGAGAACCCCAATTTCAGTCCACAGATCGAGCTCAAATGGGTCCCCGAGCAGGCCCGTATCGAGGAGGCGGCCGGCGCTCAGCGCCTGACCCTGAAGATCGCTGGCCTCGACTGCGGCGTCGCTTGCGAAGCCCTGCCCAACGGTGACCTCAAGCTCGTCTACGAAGCCCCCGCCGACCGGCAGGTGGAAGCCCATCTGCCGCTGCTGAGCCGCTCCCGCCACCTGGATACCGCCTCGGGAGCCCGAGTCCCCCTCGGCGACGAGAACCTCGCCCTCAGCCGCGACCAGATCGGCGCCTGGTTCGATTATGCCGGCTTGCGCGTCCTGCCGCCCAAGGGCACCGCCCTGCGCTGGCCCGTCCGCCAGCATGACCCGTACAAGAAGGATGGCAGTTCGCCACTGAGCGCCGCCAAGCTGGTTCTGGTTATGCCTTTCACCGGCGTCAGCAGATATGAAATCACCCTGCAAAAGCCTCCGACCGAGGTCTTCCCGGGATTGGCCTTTGAGGCCCGGGACCTGAAGGTAACCGTCAGCGAAGGCTCCTACACCAAGCGTCTGGACGATCTCGGTTCGCAGTTTCTCGGTGGCGGCAGCATAGGCCAGTCGATCCGTTTTACTCTGCCCAACCCAAAGGCCGGCCGCTACGAGGTGCTCGGCGAGTTTGTCACCGCCTATGTGTATGGCATCGTGCAGGTCAGCGTCGACGGCCAACCCGTCGGGACACCCTTCGACGCCTACGTGCCCGATGTGAATAGCGAAGGCGAGCGGGTGTCGTTCGGCACTCTCGACCTGACCGCGGGTGACCATGAGATCAGGGTGGACGTGATCGGCAAGAATGCCAAAGCCACAAACTGTCTGATCAGCGTCAAACGTTGGCTGCTGCGCGAGACCGGTAAGTGAGGCTTCTCTGACCGTAACAGGAGACCAGGGTATGCTGCCTAAAGAACGCGTTCAGGCCGCTTTCGAGCACCGTCCCAGCGACAAAGTCCCCATCTACCAGGCCGGCTTTTCGTCCTACGCGGCCTCCATCGTCCTCGGTCGCGAAGCCTACACCGGCGGGGGCATCCAGCAGTTCCGCGAAGCCCGCGCCCTCTGGGATGGCCCCGAGGCCCATGCCGAGTATCTGCGCCGTTGTCGCGCTGACGCCTTTGAGATCGCCGATGTTCTCGACCTCGATCTCATCCGGCCGATGTACTGGCGTATGCCCGAGAAGCCGACCCGCAAGATCGACGACTTCACCTACTTCTATGGTAGCGAAGCCGTGGGCAACTGGCGCCTCATGAGCTTTGACCCCACCACCGAACTCTACCAGGTCGTGGCCAAGGCGCCGAAGCCAGAACCGACCCTCGAGGACATCGAACGTTCGCAGAGCGCCGAACCGCTCAACCCCGACTCCTATCGTCCCCGGCCCTCGAGTTGGCCTGACCTGGTCGCCGCGGTCGAGCGCTTCGGCAAACAGCGCGCTATTCCCGGCTTTGGCACGGGCCTGTGCATCCCGCGTGAACCCATCTGGATGGAGGCCTGCCTGCTCCGTCCCGACCTCGTGGCTCGCCACCTGGACCGCCAGGTCGCCCATGTGCAGGGCAGTGTCGCGGCCATGGCCGAGATGGGCCTGACCTACCTCTGCGGCGGCGGCGACTTCGCCGGACCACGGGGACCCATGTACTCGCCGCAGGTCTTCCACGACCTGATGGCGCCGCGCCTGCAGCAGATCTCGCGCCTCTGCCATGCTGCCGGTTGCTACCACGGCTTTGCCAGCGACGGCAATCTCTGGCCGGTGGCCGACGATCTCTTCGGCGCCTCGGGAGTCGACTTCTTCTACGAGCTAGACCGCCGCTCCGGCATGGACCTGCGCCGGGTGCGCCGCACCTTCCCGCGCCTGACCCTCTGGGGCGGCATCAACTCCGAGACGCTGCATCTGGGCTCGGCGGAAGAGGTACGCATCGAGACGCTGACCGCCCTGGAGATCGCCAAGGAATTGCATGGCATCGTGGTGGGCTGCTCGAACCAAATCGTCATCGGCACCCCCCCAGCCAACATCGAAGTCATGCTGGAAACCATGCGCGAGCACCGCTGACCGCCCTCGAGCCGCAGAGGAGATGCATGTCAAGAGCTACGACGGAAGACCCGATTCCCACGGCGCCGAGGGGGCACTGGCTGGAGGCCAAGCAGGTACAGGCCTACGCCCTCGAATCGACGACCGCCTACCGCGTCGGCGGCACCACCGAGAGCTGGGTCGACCGCTTCGGCGACGACTACCTCGTCTCGGGCAGGACCGCGACGGCACGGGAGGCTCTGAGCGAAGAACTTCACGCCTGGGCCGCAGTCAACGGCGCCCACCTCTCCCGTATCTTTGCCCGCGATCTTCCCCTCCAGCCCAGCGAACGCGACCTGCCGGAACTGCTGGAAGGTGACCCCCAAGCCAGTCGCCAAACCGTGGTCACCGAATGCGGCATGCGCTTCGGTATCGACTTCGCCGGCGGTTACTCGGCCGGCCTCTTCCTCGACCAGCGCCACAACCGCGTCCTGATCCGACGGGTGAAACCCAGAAGCCTGCTCAACTGCTTCGCCTACACCTGCAGCTTCTCCGTCGCGGCAGCTCTCGGCGGCGGTCGCACGCTGAGCATTGACCTCTCGGCCCGGGCCCTCGACCGCGGCCGCTCTAATTTCCGGGAGAACGGTCTCGATCCTGCCGGACATCTCTTCCTGGCCAAAGACGTACTCGAGGCGCTGCCACCGCTCCTGGAGCGCCGCGAGCGCTTCGACATGATCATCCTCGATCCACCCACCTTCTCCCGCGGCACGCGCGGTCAGGCCTTCCATGTGGAACGCGATCTGGAACCCCTGCTGCAGGCGGCCCTCGAACTGGCTTCACCCACCTGCCACATCCTGCTTTCAACCAACGCCCAGCGAATGGATGATGGCGACCTGGAGGGGATCGCGCGACGCAGCCTGCGCGCTCAGCGCCGCGCCGCGGACCTGCACCGCGAACCCTTGCTGGCGCCGACCCCCGCCGGACTCGTGGCGCACGCACTCTGGTTGCGCCTGCGCTGAGACCTGGGGCGAAACGGCAACGGTCGCGCCGCCGTGGTTCAGGCCGTCTCCGGCATGAAGGTGGGCATGGTGATGCCGTCGAAGGGCGTAAACTCGCCACGCACCTGCGCAAAGTGAATTTCGCAGTTCCTGGCACCCCAATCGTAGGCCCGACAGACCAGGGTATTGCGCTCCACCGGCAGCAGAAACACCGGCGCCCGCCCCTTGTGCTGATTCAGTTCGGCCACCAGCAGCGCCGTCGCCACCTCGTCGTCATTACGCATGACCCCCGGTCCCAGCATGTTGCAGCCTGGATGGGCGCAGGAGACCAGGAACCCGTCCAGCTGGCCATCCTCGCCCTCAAAGACCGAGACGTGCCAGATGCCCAGCGGGTTCTCGATGAAGTGCCGATAGTCACTGTCACGCCGGACATGGCTCACCTCCATCTCCAAAGCAGCCATCAGCGGAATGTCGGCGAGCACCGCATCACGCACCTGGCTGACGCCCTGCACCTTGACGCCAAACCCGCGCGAAGGCACCTTCATCCACATATCCTGAAAGGCGCAGCGGGGGACAAACCCAGCATGGGTGTAGAGCGAGTAGGAGTCCAGGTTCATGGCGCTGGAAACCAGGCGCACGGGCCGGTCCAAAGCCTCGGCGGTCTGGATGATGTTGCGCAAGAGAGCGCCGGCAACCCCCCTGCCGAAGTGGTTCGGATGGACGTTCATGATGCCCAGCGACACATGCGTCGGTCGAATGTGCTGGAAGCAGGAGCCGATGAGGCGCGAGGTCCTGGCGTCCTCAGCGACGATGCCGGAACTCCCCTCCAGCGCGTGGTAGACGTCGTAATGCAGTTCGGTGGCCTGCGGCCCACCGGTGAAGACCAACTCCCGCCCGTGAGAGCTATACCATGAGTTGGTCGACAAACAGATAAGCTCGGCTACGTCCAACCGATCTTCCGGCCGCATCTCACGAATCGCGAATTCTGCCATGGTCGCTCAACTCCTCTGAGTCGTAAAACACCCCATCCGCCCTCAGCGACGGACTCGCCCGTCACGCGCCTGACCCCGAACGGTACTGCCGACCAAGCCAACCGCTGGCGGCAGATTCCACCACCTCATGCCCGACGTCGAAGAGCGACAGACGCACCAGCCCTGACCTACGGCGGAACACCAGCGGCCGACGCTCGTATAATGGATCATCCAAATCGTCGGTTCGCAAGCCGACCGGGACACATCTCAGTTCCGTAGGGGTTTGCTGGTATGAGAACCGCAGA
>CAIZKT010000963.1:0-4694 GCA_903933565.1 uncultured Victivallales bacterium
CGGAAGTCTCCCCCAAGAGTAAAGTGACCCGTTTTGCTCGCCGGACGCGGAGACGATCGAAACAGAAGCCCCTACGGAACTGACCTGCGCCGCAAGAGTTCGCCGGGCGTTGATCTCCGGTCCGGAGCGTAGTACAGTCGCCCGGTCTCCTGTACGGGGGGGGCGCACCCATGGCGGCGGCGTGCTGTACCCCGCTTCTGAAGGGCGGCTGGGGCAAGCGTACGCCTGCGGGTAGCCGCAGCTAGGTCGTGTTGCCGGTGGAACGCCGGGCGGCCTCCCTCAGGACCGAGTTCCGCGAGGTGCTCAACCATGAACAGCGCTCCCGTCCACGTGCTTGTGGTGTGCTTGAACCCCGCCTGGCAGAAGGGGCTGTTCTTCCCGCGTTTCACGCTGGGCGCGGTCAACCGGGCCGAGCGCGTCTGCGAAGCGGGCGGAGGCAAGGGCGTCAACGCGGCGCGGGCTCTGCGGCTGGCGGGGGTGCCGGTGACGGTGGCGCTGTTCGCTGGCGGTCAGACGGGCGAGCGCTTGCGAGCGGACTTGGCGGCGGCGGGTTGCGGCGTTCTCTGCGAGTGCGGCGCGGCTCCGACGCGGACCTGCACGACGGTGGTTGACCTGGACGGCGGCAGCGTGACCGAACTGATCGAGCCCTCCGCCCCGGTTGCCCCGACCGCGCTGGCGGCGCTGCGGGCGAAGATCATGGCGGCGCTGCCGGGCCTGGCCGGGGTGGCGCTGTGCGGCAGCGTTCCTCCAGGCGTGCCGGAGACGTTCTACGGCGAGGTGGCGCGGGCGGCGCGAGCCGCGGGAGCCCTCGTCGTCCTGGACGGCGTCAGCGGGGTTGGCCCCGCCCTCGAGGCCGGGGTTGACCTCCTCAAGATCAATGCCGCGGAACTGCGGCTCCTGACCGGGGTCGACGATCTGCGGGCCGCCGCCGGGCGCTGCCGGGAGCGTTACCGCCTGCCTTGGCTCGGCGTCACCGCCGGTCCCGAAGCCGCCTGGCTTTTCGGCCCCGAGGTCGCGGTCCGCTACGAGCTGCCCCATCTCCACGGCGTCCGCAGCCCCATTGGCGCGGGCGACTGCGCCACCGGCATCCTGCTCGGGCGCAGCGCCGGGACCGACCTCGGGCGCGAGCTCCTGATCGAGACCTTCGCCGCGGCACTGGCCGCCGCGTCGGCCTCCTGCCTGACCGATATCCCCGCTCTCTTCGCTCCGGCGGAGGCGGCCCGCATCCGGGCTCAGATACGCTGGATTCAGGACGGACGCTGATCTGGCGCCGGGACGCGGGGAAGGGCAGAGAAGGGGAATTCCCGGGCGAAACCATTTGACAAGGAGCTGAATAAACCGCAGATTGACGGGCCGTGAGATTCGGAGTACGAGAGAAAGAGCCTTGGGCTTGCCGCGCAAGCCTATTCCTGCCGTGAAACAGGGTCCATCACCGGCGCTTCAGCCCAGCCTTCAGCCCGTCCCGCGGCGGCGGAGTTGGCCACGTTTTCAGGAAGCCGGGCTGCTGATCGTGATCGGGTTGCTGGGTCTGCTGCTGACACTGGCCGCGGAGCCGATCACCGTCCGTGGCCATACGGTCAGCAATTTTCTGCGGCTGGACAATCTCATTCCCAGCATCGCCACGCCGATGTCCTGGATGGCGATCATGGCCGTGGGCGTGACCGTGGTCATCGTCGCGGGCGGCATCGACATCTCCATCGGCTCCATCTTCGGGCTGTCCGCGCTGGGCTGTGCGGCGGTATTGCAGAACTTTCCCGAGACCGCCAGTGCCTGGGTTGTGTTGCCGGTGGCGGCGCTGGCGCCCATCGGAATCGGCGGGCTGTGCGGGGCGCTGAATGGGATGCTGGTGGTGGGGTTGCGCATGCACCCCTTCATCGTCACCCTGGGGACGCTCAGCATCTTCCGGGGAATCGCACTCATCGCCGTGGCCACCAAGTCGCTGCCGTCAGGGGACAAGACCCTGCCTCTGGCTTTCACGCAGGATCTCATGTCCTGGCAGGTCGTCATTGAGCGTGCCAACGCGGCGCCGATCATGTTGCAGCCCGTGCCGATGATGGTCATGCTGGTGTGCGTGGCGGCGGGCTGGGTTTTCCTCGGGCACACCGTGGCTGGGCGGCGGGTGTATGCGCTGGGCGGCAACGAGGAAGCGGCCCGCTTCAGCGGCTTGCCCATCGGGCGGATTAAGCTGGGGGCCTACATCCTCTCCGGCCTGGCCGCCGGCGTGGCCGGGATGGTGTCGACGGGCTACTTCGGCTCTGCCAACACGGCCACCGGAGAGGGGTACGAGCTGACTGTCATCGCCGCGGCGGTGGTGGGCGGTGCAAGCCTGAACGGGGGCCGGGGTTCGGCGCTCGGGGCGCTGCTGGGCGCTCTGATCATTAAGATGATCGAAAACGGGATTTACGTCCTGCACAAGATCGCGCTGGGGCCGATCATCCTTACCCTGTCCAAGGAGTACAGCAAGATCATCATCGGCGTGGCCATCATCATGGCGGTGGCCGTCGATCGAGTGAGCGAATATGTCCGTTCCCGCCGGCGAGTGACTGCGGGGACGAGATAGGGTCGCGGCCGGGGGTTCGGTGGCGTCCGCACGGCAACGGAGTCGGCGAGGCTGAGCAAAGGAGCAACGGGATGAAGACGAGTTGTCTGCTGACAGGTCTGGGACTGGCATGGAGTCTGGCGGGAGCGTGGGCGGCGGACGGCAAGATCACCATCGGTATGGTGGCCAAGAGCCAGTCCAATCCGGTCTTCCAGGCCGCCTATGCCGGCGCCAAAGATGCGGCGCGCGAACTGGGCGACAAGCTGGGGGTGAAGGTAGAAATCGACTGGCAGACGCCGCCCGAGGAAGATGCTCAGAAGCAGTCCGAGGCCATCGAACAGCTCGCCCGGGGCGGCGTCCAAGGCATCATCGTCTCCTGCTCCGACGCCAACGCGGTGACCGCGGCGATCAACAAGGCAGTTGAGATGGGCGCCAGCGTGATGTGCTTCGACTCGGATGCGCCCAAGAGCAAGCGCCTATGCTACTACGGCACCGACGACGAGACCTGCGGCAAGGCGGTGATGCAGGAACTGGCCAGCATCATGGGGAACAAGGGAACGATTGCCATCCTGGCTGGGAACCAGACCGCCCCCAACCTGCAGCGCCGCGTGGCCGGGGTCAAAGAGGAACTGGCCCGGCACCCGGACATGAAGCTCACGGCTGACGGCGTCTTCTTTCACCCCGAAACCCCCGAACAGGCCGCCGAAGCTGTCAACACCGCCCAAAACACCCACCCGGAGATCGAGGGCTGGGCCATGATCGGCGGCTGGCCGCTGTTCGCGAAGAACGCTCTGAAATGGGCGCCCGGTTCGGTTAAGACGGTAGCGGTCGACGCGCTACCGGCGCAGCTTGCCTACCTGAAAAGCGGACACGTCGCCGCCCTCTACGCCCAAGACTGCTACGGTTGGGGCTACAAGTCCGTCGAGATCCTGCTGAACAAGTTGGTCAAGAAGCAGAACCCGCCCGAGGCCAGGATCATCGATCCCCTCACCCGCGTCACCAAGGACAACGCCGACGACTACGCGAAGAAATGGGACCGCTGGCTGGGCAAGTGACCTCGGGGAGGCGAGGTCGTGTGGGTGGTCCGTCCGGTGGCCGGACTGGACGGCTCGGCTCGGGGCTGAGAAAGAGGCTAACGGATGTCGCAGACAAGACCCAACCGACGAGACCGTCGCGCAATGCCCGACGCCGAAACTCCAGGTAGCGTCGTCCCTGAGCCTGGCGCTACGACGCCGATCCCCAGGGCCTTGAGACGCAGAGATAGAGCAGCCGGGACTACCCCCTCGCGCTACGCCCATCTCTCCGCATACCTGATGGCTCACACTCTGGCCATCGCGGTCGGCGTAAATCTGGCTCTGTTTCTCTTGGCCTATCTCTCGTATACGCCGAAGTTCCTATTCAATGACGATCCCATGATGATGCTGTTGGTTGCGGGCGTGGGGCGGGCCGCCCTGCCAACGATTCACTTGCTCTATTCCAATGCCATGCTGGGTTGGGTACTGAAGCTGCTTTACTCCATCACTCCAGACCTGGCGTGGTATACCCTCTACCTGATCAGCGGGCTTTTCGCTGCGCATACTGCCTTTCTTTACCTGGCGGTGAAACGAGCCCCTCGCGGCCTGGTTGTCATTCTGTATGTGGCCTATTTCTGCCTGGTGGGAATGCATCTTCTCATTCACCTTCAGTTCACCATCGTGTCGGTAATGCTAAGTCTGGCCGGGTTCCTGCTGCTGATCTCAGAGGGTCGGCCTGGAAGCGAGTCGCTCTGTCCGGGGTGGAAGCCGTTGCTGACGGCACAGAATGCCACGGGGGTCTTGTTGGTCGTACTCGGGTCGCTGGTTCGATTCGATGGAATGGCTCTGGCTTGCGTCTTGGTCACGCCGTTCTTCCTTCTCTTGCTTCGTCACGGACTCTACCGGGTGGCAGTTTCCAGAGCGGTCCTATGGCTTATCGGGATTCTGCTGTCGTTTGGGTTCCTGAGTCTGAACAAGGCGGCGCTTTCACGTTATCCCGACGTAACTGCTCAGGTACTGGAAAGGCCCCAGGTTTCGTCTCTGGCCTGCCGAATGCCTGCCGTGGACGGGTGGTCGCTCTGACGTGCAGGTTTTCCTCGTCCGCCGACTGGATTCATGCGCCCTGCCCCTTTACAGTATAC
>CAIZKT010000964.1:0-9297 GCA_903933565.1 uncultured Victivallales bacterium
AGCCCGCGATGCCAAGGACCCGCAGGGGCCTGGTTCGCGGTATCTTGAGCGAGACGCGGAGGCACGGGATACGGCGGGGACCGCCGGCTCCAGGGCTGGCGCCGGTCTGGCGCGCGGCGGAATAGCGAGGCCGTCCGCAGGCCACTTTAGCTGGTTCAGCCAGGCACGATACCGATTCCGCCCCCGATTTCTTCACCGCTTCTGAGTCGTCACCACCTACGGAGCTGACTTGCGCCCTCCTGCCGGTTGAGCCCTTGCAACGGGGGCTGTACCGCTCTATCTTCGGGGCCTGTTGCTAGGGCAAGATCCGCCCCGGGTCAGCCTCGGGTTTCCAGACGGTGTTTCCCGCGGGAGTCGCACGGCGGCCACGGCCGGGAAGGAGTCGGTTCGGTCATGGTGAGAGTTGCGTTTATCGGCTTGCAGCACTGGCATGCGCCGTTCTACATGATGGCCATGAAAGCGCAGGGCTACCCGATCGCGGCGGTTGCCGACCGGGATGCTTCCATGTGCGAATTCCGGGCTCGCGTCGGCGAGTGCGAGGCGCCGTGCTACACGGACTACGAGCGGCTGTTGCGCGAGATCAAGCCGGACCTTGTCTTTGCCCACGCGCCGCATGACCAGATGACCGATCTGGCCGCGTGGCTGGTGGAGCACAACCTGCCCTTTCATATGGAAAAGCCCATGGGGCTGTCGTGGCAGCGTCTGGCGGTTGTGGCGGCGGAGGCGCGTCGGAAAGGGCTCTGGAATGGCGTCGCGCTGGTCAGTCGCCAGTACGGCATCGTGCGGCGTCTGCGCGAGCTGGGGGGCGAGATGGGGGCGCTGCAGCGCTACTACTACGGGCTGTTTGCCGGGCCGCCGCTGCGCTACCCCGAGTGGCGCTGCGAGTGGATGCTCCAGCCCGAGCGCGCCGGCGCCGGACCGCTGTGGAACTTCGGCGCCCACGTGATCGACCTCTTCCTCCTGCTGGGCAAGGCGCCGGTGGTCGAGGTCACCGCCAACTGGACCTATGACATTCATCGTCTGCCGGTCGAGGATCTCTGCACCATCCGCATGAAGAACAGCCTGGGGGTGGTCGGGGTCGGCGAGGTGAGCTACAGCACGCCGACGGGCTACGAGCGCTTCTTTTCGGTATCCACCGATAGGCTGCAGGTGCATACCGACAAACTCGGCAAGGGCGTCATCAAGAAGTTCGGCGCCGCGCCCGAGGAGATTGATGGCCCCGAGTTCAACGACGTGTACCCGTTCCAGACGCGGGACGTCATCGAGAGCTTTGCCGCCGGCCGCCCCGCGGTGGCCGATATCCACGACATGGTGGCGACACTGCGGGTCATGGAAGCGGCAAAGGCCTCGGCGCAGGCGGGTGGGAAGCCCATCGTTCTGCCGGCGCTCTGAGGCTCGAGGTTCGGCAACCGACGACCAGGCAGGCCTGCCGCGACGGCGGACGGCGGCAAGCACAGCAGGAGCGGCGCACCATGAGAGTAGTGTGTTTTGGCGACAGCCTCACGTCCTGCGGCGGGTTCAATGGCCGCTACAGCGACATTCTTCAGGACCGCTTTCCGCAGCATGAGTTCATCAACAAGGGAGTGGGCGGCAACTCCTTCGTGGATGCCAGGGCTCGGCTGCAGGAAGAGGTGCTGGCCCTCAATCCCGACGTCGTGGTGGTCGAGTTTGGCGCCAACGACTGGTGGAAGGCCGAGCGCTCACCGGCGGAGTGGGCCGCGGACCTGGACGCGATCGTGCGCCAGTTGCGGGAGGCGGGCATCGCGGTGATCATCGCCGGGGTCTTCGGCCCCTACCCTGGGGCGAAGGGGCAACCGGTGGAGAAGATCTACGGCGCGGACGAGCGTTCGCGGCAGTATCGGGAGCTTGAACGCGGCGTGGCAGAGGCCTACGGCTGTGCCTATCTGCCGAATCTCCAGCAGGCCATCCTCGGCGACCGCACCTGCTGGCGCGACCGCAACCATCCCAACGAACATGGCAACCGCTGTGTCGCCAACGAGTTCGAGCCGAGTTTAGAGCGTTTGCTGGGGGCGAAGGCGCGGCCGCTGCGTCAGCGCCGGTTGCAGACGACCCGCGACCTCTGGGACGAAGCGGTCGGGCTGGCCGGCGACCGTCTGGCGGCGGTGTGCGGTGACTGCAAGCTGACCTATGCGGAGGCGGACGCGCAGGTGCGGCGGCTGGCGGCGGGGCTGCTGGCGGTCACGGGTGCGGAGCGCCCGAAGGTGGCCATTTTCCTGCCGAACTGCCTGGAGTACTTCCTGCTCTACTGGGCCACGGTCAAGCTTGGCGGGATCGTGGTGCCGTTGAACACCTGGCTGCGCCAGGACAGCCTGGACTCGATCTTCGAGACCGTGGCTCCCGACTTGCTGGTGGTGCAGGGCAGGGGGGACCGCGATGTCCTGGCCTGCGCCAACCGGCGGCCCCAGCTTCCGGTGTTCGCCCTGGAACCGGCGGCCGGGATGGCTGACTTCGCGGCGCTCAGGGCGCACGGCGACGCGGTGCCCGTGGTTACCCTCGACCCTGACGCCCCGTCCATCATCATGCATACCTCCGGCACGACCGCGGCGCCCAAGGGTGCGGTGATGCGGCACTCGGACCTGATTTTCAACGTTATGACGACGATCCACGCGCAAGGGTTCAGCCAGCAGGACACGCACTTGCTGGTGAATCCGATGTTCCACTGCACGGCGCTCTACAGTTCGCTGCCCGCGGCGGCCTGTCAGAAGACGCCGGTCATCATCACTGCGGATACCTCGCCGGACGGGCTGTTGCGTCTGATCGAGAAAGAGCGCATTACCACCTTCCTCACGGTGCCCAGTGTGCTGCAGCGCATCACGGTGCTGCCCACGGTGGGGAGCTACCGTACCGACAGCCTGCGGGTCATCGGCTATGCGGGCTCGTTCATGCCGGTCAAGACGGTGCGCGAACTACAGCGGCTCTTCCCCGGGGTGGAACTGCACAACTTCTTCGGGCTGACCGAGACGATCTCGGCCACCCACAGCCTGGATGGCGACCAGTCCTTTGAGCGGCCTGATTCCATCGGGAGGCTGCTGCCGTTCGTGGAGGCGCTCATCGTCGACGAGAAGCAACAGCCGGTGCCTGCCGGCACGGTCGGCGAGCTGCTCTTCGCCCGCGAGAACGTCATTCAGGGCTACTGGAACAAGCCTGGCAAACTCGAGGAGTCGATCATCGAGGTCAATGGTCGGCGCTGGTTCAACACCGGCGACTTGGCCGCGGCCGATGCGGACGGCTTCTTTTTCATCAAGGGCCGCAAGAAAGACATGATCATCGTCGGCGGCGAGAACGTCTTCGCAGCCGAGGTCGAGGCGGTGCTGATGAACTGCGACAAGGTCAAGGAGGCAGCCGTCAAGGGCATTCCGGCTACCGGCATCCGCGAGTCACTGGGTGAGCTGATCAAGGCCTATGTGGTGCCTGACGATCCCTCGCTGACCGAGCTCGAGGTGCGTCGGCATTGCCACCGGCTGTTGCCCTCGTACAAGATCCCGCAGGTCATCGTCTTTCTGTCGGCGCTGCCGCGCAACCCCGCCGGCAAGGTGGTGAAGGACGAGCTGAGCTGAGGGCAGCATCCATGGCCCCTTCAGCCTCTGAGCCAAGCGTTTTGAGCCCCGTGAGTGCCGCGCCTGGTCCTCTCGTCGGCAAGACGATCCTGTTGCTGCCCTACTCCCACATGGACTGGGCTTGGTGTTTCACCCGGCGTTGGCATCTGGCGCGCTACACGGCCATCTTCGATGAGGCCTTGCGGCTGGCGGCGGCGGATCCGGCGTTTTGCCTGTTCATCGACAGTCTGGCCGAGAGTATCGAGCCCTACTTTGGGGTGCGCCCGGAGGCCAGGGAGGCCTGGAATCGGCTGGTTGAAGCGGGCCGTTTCGCGGTGGTTGGCGGGCAGTACGTGAATCTGCGGCCAGCGACGGCCCCCGAAGAGCTGTTTCTCCGCAATCTGGAGGTCGGGCGGCGGGTGCTGGCCGATCTCCTGCCTGCCGCCAGACCGTGCGGCTACGCCAACCTGGACACGGCCATTGGCCACTCGCAGTTGCCACAGATTCTGGCCCTGGCACGGCTGCGCTACCTGCTGGTTGGGCGTTCGGAGGCCGGACTGGCGCAGGATGGTCTTCCCAAGCTGTTCCGCTGGGAGGGCCCGGAGGGCAGTTCCATCCTGGTTTTGGTGCAGCACTACGGGGTCTGCGCTGAGTCCTTCCAGCGGCTCGCCGACCCCGCCTCCGAGGTGCGGGCCAAGGCTCAGGCCGAGTTCAATGAGCGCTTGCGGCCCCAGGCCGCGCTGGGCCTCGATACCGTGTACGCCATCATCGGCGCCGATGACAACCGCTACCTGCATGACGCCAGCTCCGACCGGCCGTATGACCTGCCAGGCATCCTGAGCGCTGGGGGCGCCCACGGAGCGTCGGCCATGATCCTGGCCACCCCCGATGAGCTGGTCCGCAGAATTCTGCCGCAAGCCGCCCGGCTTGAACTGCGGCGGGGAGCGCTGGACCAGGCCGATGTCGCCTACAATGGGCCGTTTGGCCAGCACGGGTTGCGCGAGCTGCGCGACCGCACGGCCGCCGCTCTGGTCGAGGCCGAGGTGTATGACGCCCTCGCCGCGGCGTCGGGCGTCGACCGTGAGAATCCGCCCGATCTCGAGCAGGCCTGGCGCCAGGCCCTGCGCGGCCAGAGCCATGCGACGCAGTACCTGTTTGCGGCCGACACGGAGGCCCTGCGTCAGGATCTGGCGGAGGCGCTACGCCAGGCCGAGGCAGCTCGGGAAGATGCCTTCGAACGCCTGGCGCCCGGTTGCCTGCCGCAGGATAGCGATACGGTCGCGGTCCTCAACCCACTGCCCTGGGAGCGCTCCTGCCTGGTGTCGGTCCCGGTGTGTCGCACGGACTTTAGTGTGCCTGGTTTCAGGTTGACCGATGACACCGGCGCCGCCGTGCCGCAGCAGGCGTTACCGCCGCCCAACGGACACCGTGTCGGCGAATGGGACATCCTCGCCCGCCTGACCCTGCCGCCGGGCGGAGTCCGCATCCTGAGACGGGTCCCGGATCCGACCCGGAGCCCTCGCCGCCCGGAAGCGCTTGCCCTGACGGGCAGGGTGCAGGCCGGGCCTTGTTGTTTGACCTGGGAGGACGGCCGGTTATGCCAGGTGGAGGGCGGTGGCTTCGCCTTGGCGGGCAGCGCCGCGGTCTCCATCCTTGAACCGCTGCGCCATCCCACTCAGGTACGGGGTTGGATGACCACGGCCATCGAGGCGCCCGCGGAACGGGTCAAGGTACTCAGCCTGCGGCAGTGCGAAGAGGGCCCGCTGCGCTGGGGCTTCGAGCGGACCCTCGCCTGCGGACCGCACCGGCTGCGGCAGTGGCTCCATCTCGATGCCGAGGCGCGCCTGGACGTCACCACCGAGATCGCTTACGGAGCGGACCTCTGCACCTTCGCGCTAGCCATCCCCTGCAGCCCCGCGGCGCGCGTTCTGGCCTCGATTCCCTTCGGGGTCGAAGCGCGCCTGGCGGCGCCCGTCGAGGCCGCGCCCGATGCATCGAGCCGGATCATCGAGCGCCTGGTGCCCGGGGTGTTCTACGCCCGTGACTGGGTGTCGTGCAGCACGCCCATTCAGGATTGGGCTCTGGCGGTGCTGGAGGGTGATCGCTACTGGCTTTGCCGCGATGGCGCGGGCTGCCTCGAGCATCTCCTGCTGCGGGTCACCGAACCGGTGGCCGAGGGCTGGGAGCAGTTTACCCAGATGAATCGCCCCGGGTTCATGCGTTTCCGCCATGTGCTGGTGGCCGGGGCGAGCGCCAGCCCCGACCAGCTCTCGCGGCTCACCGACGGCGGGCGTTTCCCCGTGCGTTGCCGGGACGTCCGCCCGGGCGCGGTCCAGGACGGGCTCAGCCTGGCCAAGCTCGACGGCGGCCAGGCGCGGCTTATCGCCTGGCGGCGCCGGGGCGACGAGATGGAGCTGCGACTGGTGCAGAGCGCCGACCGTAGCGCCGTGGTGGAGCTGCGCTGTGTCAGGCCCATCCAGGCCGCTCGCCTGGTAGACCTGCTCGGCGTGGCCCTGCCAGCGCCGGTCGAACTGCGCCCCTCGGGGGAGGCGCGCTTCACCCTCAGGCCAGGGCAGATCGCCACGCTGCGCTTCCGCCTTGGCGCCGAGGTGCGGTAGCCGGTTCCCCGGAGCGCCCCAGGGGCTGTCCGCGGAGGCTCTTGCCGAACCCTCATCTCACCCGCATCCCGCCTGGAGCCGGCGGTCTCCGCCGTATCCCTTGCCTCCGCGTCCCGCTCAAGATACCGCGAACCTGCCCGGAACGGGCTTGGCATCGCGGGCTCCAGGGCCGGACGCGGGGTTCTGCGAGAGCCTCCGCGGGTTTACGGCGTGGCCATGGCGGCGATGAACTCGCGCAGGTCTGTCGGCAACTCGGCACGGTAGGTGGCGCACTGGCCGGTTTGGGGGTGCCGGAAGGTCAGTTCGGCGGCATGCAGGGCTTGCCGTGGCAAACGCAGCGCCTGCCGGTCGGCGTCGCTCAGGCGGCCTTGACAGAAACGCAGAAAGACCGCCGGATCGCCGCCGTAGAGCTTGTCTCCAACCACCGGAAAGCCGAGGGCTTCAAGCGTCGCCCGTATCTGGTGCGTTCGGCCCGTGTGCAAGATGACGCCCAGTTCGCTAATCGGCCCATGGTGCGCCCGCAGGCTGAATTCCGTGTCGGCCCAGTCGGCGCTGGGGCTTGCCGCGGCAGACTCAGGCTCAGGAGGGAGCGGCGCGGCGGGCCCAGGGGGCGGGTCGGCGCTGAAACGGCATTTCCGGCGGATGGGGCTGGCCGGGTCCGGCGACAGGCGGCCGCTGACCCGGAGCGTGGGGGGGAAGCGCCCTTCGACCAGGGCGATGTAGCGTTTCTCCACCTGGCGCCGCTCGAACTGCGTCTGGCAGGCGCGGCAGGCCGCGGCGTTCTTCCCGACCACGACCAGGCCCGAGGTCTCGCGGTCCAGACGGTTGACAAACTGCGGGTTCTCGACGCCGGCGCTGGCTTTCAGGAAGGCCCAGAGGGTGTGGTGGAAGAAGCGGCCGGCGGGATGGCAAGGCAGGCCGGCGGGCTTGTTGATGACCATGATGTCGGCGTCTTCGTAGAGGATGTCGACGGCCAGGCTGACCTCGGGTTCAGGGATGTCGGCGGCATCGTACTCCAGCACGTCGCCCTCGGCCAGGACGTGGTCGGGTGAACTCGGTTGGTTGTTAATAAGGATGACGCCGTCGCGCAGGCGTTGCTCCCAGGTCGCCTGCGTCTGGTAGGGAAAGCGGGACAGCAGCATGTCGATGAGGCGCAGGCCGACGCGCTCATCGCGGAGGCAGAAGCGTGCCCGCCTGGGCGGGGTCTGGGTCAGGCTGACTTGCGGGCCGCGGGTCAATCGCCCAGCCGGAAGGCAGGGGCATAGCCGAAGGCCTTCTGGGCGCGCTCGATGGAGAGGAGCGGGGCGCGGCCTGGCAGAGGGCGCGTGACCCGTGCGGCCAGGTCAGGGCGGAAGCGCCGCAACAGCTCCATCGTCGGCTCCGGGCAACGCGTATCACCGGCGGCCAGGGTATAGACACCGTAGGTCGGCAGGGCCGGGCATTCCACGGCCTGGCGCAGGCCGCGAACGAGATCGGTGACATGCACCCACTGATAGAGGTCTTCGCTCCAGGCGACGGTGGGTTTGCTCTCGCGGCGCAGCGTGTCGTAGCGCTCGGCTGAAGAGACGCCGGCGAAGCGGAAAGCCGCGGTGGTCAGGCCGTAAGCCCGGGTGAAGGCCGCGCAGCTCTCTTCGTTGCAGCGCTTGCTCAGGCTGTAGGGGTCTTCGGCAACGGTGTCGAACGACTCGTCCAGGGGCATGGTGGTGTACGGCGGGGGTTTGCCGCTCAGCCGCCAATAGAAGGTCCCGAAGGCGTTGATGCTGGACGCGCAGAGGACCCGCTTTACCCCTGCCAGCCGGGCCGCATCGAGAACCACGTAGGTCCCCACCACGTTGATCTGCATGATCTCTTTGCCGCGGTCGGCGTAGCCGGTGGGGTCGGCGGCCAGATGCACCACGGCGTCCATGCCCTCGCAGGCTTGGCGCATGGCGGCGAGGTCGCCGATGTCCGCTTTGACGAACGGCCAGCGCGTCAGCAGCGGCGCCGCCCGCCGGTCGCGCCCGCCGGCGAACATGGTGGCGTCCGCCGGAGCCACGCTGTCGACCAGGCGCAACTCGTGGTGAGGCTCAAGTTCCGCGATCAGATTCCGACCGATGAAGCCGCAGGCGCCGGTGATCAGGACCTTCATGGATGACCTCACCCCTTGGGCTTGATGCTGGACTTGGAGCGCGTCTCTTGGAGCTGGATCTCGGCGTTGCGGCGCTCCAGAATGCCCAGCGAGAGATCGATGCACTCCTGGGCTTCCTTGGGGGTCATGGTGCCGACGGTGACCATGTCCTGAGAGCGCAGCGTGTTCCAGACGAAGTTGAAGGCCTGGAAGGGCCGGAGCTGCCCGGCCGCCATGGGCTTGATGGTCATAACCGGCTTCTTGGCGTGGGTGATGACGCGGTGGATCCAGTCGACCTCGACCTGCATGAGAAAGCCCATGGAATTGTACAGCGAGATGTAGGTCTCGACGTCGGCGCCGCTCTCGTCGGCATAGATGATCGACTCGGGCATGTGAGTGCTGAGGCCAGGAATCATGCCGCGCTCACGGATCATGCGGCTGATCTGGTCGAGGTGGCGGATGCGCCGCGTGCAGCGGTCAATCAGGGCGTCGGTGGTGCCCTGGTGCGGGAAGCAGAACGTGGCACCCAGCCGCTGCTCCTCGTCAAAGATCTTCTCGGCCTCGGCCCCGAAGCCTTTGCTCGGCGTCTCGGGGGTGACGGGGATGCCCGGGGTGGAGACTACAATCATCTTCTTACCCGTGCGTTGTTGCGCCTCCTGGATGCCTTCCCAGAGCTGCGGCCGCTGAATCAGTCCCATGACCGTATCGACGCCGGAGTTGAGGTAGACCTCGAGGATATCGGCGATCTTGGTGCGCTCCATGATGTGGGTCTTGATGTAGTCGTCCTTGGCGGCCGAGGTATGGCTGTAACCAAGGAACCAGTTCGTGCCGATGATCATGCGGGACACGGAGAGGCCGCCGACCATCGTGCGGGGAAATGCTGTCATAGTCACATCCTTCTGCGGAACCCAGGTCTTGAAACCGTGGTGACGTCACGCCGTTCGTCACCATAGTCGTAGTGGCGACTGTATGCAACGGTCTTGAACAGGGGAACCGGGCTGTTTCAAGAAACGAC
>CAIZKT010000965.1:0-5231 GCA_903933565.1 uncultured Victivallales bacterium
CGCCCTCCAACGCCCTTCGTCCGCCGCGGCGGACGAGGGGCGGAATGGGAAGCGCTTTGGGTCATACGAGGTTGCTGCAAGTCTCCTACAAGCAAACCCCTACGGAGCTGACTTGCGCCCCCTGGCGGCGCAATCCGTCGGGCGGCGGAGTCAGGGCTTTGCGATTGGCGCCCGCGCCTCGCAGTCCTGGTGGTGGGGGGCCGGCCCGGCCCGGCGAAAGCCTTGGCGCTGGTTGACTGGCGCTGGCTGGTTGCGCATATTGGTTCACGGCGGGCTGGGTGGCGGGAGTGGCCTGCAACCCCTGCCGAATCGAGTCCTGAGGACGCCTGTTGAAAGGCGTTACGCCTGGGGATTGCGCTGGGCTGGCTTAACGGCGAAGAGGGAACCATCATGACACCGTGGTATGGTGCTGCGATCAAGGGTCTCGGGCTGGTCTCCGGCGTGCTGGCCGTAGCCGCTCCGTTGTGGGGCGCCGAGCCCTTTGACGTAGCGCTCAAGAACGGCTCGTTCGAGGAGGGTATGACGGGCGCCGCGCCGACAGGCTGGACGCTGTATGCCGGCCGCGGGAAGGGCCAGAGCCTGACGCTGGTGAAGCCCGCCTTTGGCCAGGGCCAGGCACTGCTCCTGGACAATCGCGATGAGGCGAATGAACTGGGCCTCGAACAGCAGGTCGCCACCCCCGGCGGGATGGCTTACCGCGCCGAGGTGGACGTTGCCGCCCTCCCGGACGCGCCCGCGCCCATCATCATGTACCTGCAACTGCGTTTCCAGCCCTCCAATACCTACGCCCAGCGCACTCTGTACACCCGTGGCACCACGGCGTTCGAGACCCTGTCGCTGAGCGGCGCCATGCCCGCCGGGGACACCAGCATCCGCCTGTACCTCTACACCCATAAGGGCGCTCCACAGACGACCATCCTGATGGATAATGTCCGTCTGACGGGCGGCGTGCCGC
Source organism: uncultured Victivallales bacterium (assembly GCA_903933565.1). Lineage (GTDB taxonomy): Bacteria > Verrucomicrobiota > Lentisphaeria > Oligosphaerales > JAFGRS01 > CAILUI01. The sequence goes on from CAIZKT010000965.1 coordinate 956, forward strand.
CACCCGCCAAGGAGACCGAGGTGCCGCCGCAGAAGGCCCCGCCGGTGACACGTTTGAAGGAGCTGCACCTGCTGACGCCGCTGGTCTCCGGCGGCAAGCCTGCGGCGGCGATCGTGGCGCCGCCCGGGCGCTACGAGCAGGCGGTGGCGCTGCTCCAGGCCGCCATCCGCGAGCAGACCGGCTGCCTGGTGCCAGTGTTAGCGGACAGCGACCCGGAGTCCGCCCTGCCCCTGCGCGGTCACCGCATCATCCTCGGCAACCGCTCGACCAACCGCCTGACCAGCGGGCTCTACGATGGCTACTACACCCTGCTCGACCTCCGCTACCCCGGGCCGGGCGGCGCCGTGGTGCAGTCGCTGCACAATCCCAACGCGAATGAGCGCAATGCGATCCTGGTCGGCGGTAGCGACGACGGCGGGGTGCAGCGTGCCGCGGCCCTGCTGGCCGAGCGGGTCCGGGCGGCGCCGAAAGGTCCCGATCTCGCCCTGGGCTGGATTCTCGACGTGCGCCTGCCCGAAGGCACGAAGCTGCCCGCGGATGCCCGGCAGGCCGAGACCTGGGAGGCCTCCGACGGTTACGGTTCGTCGGGCTACTTCGGCTGGAGCAGCCTCAGCAAGTGCATGGCCATGTACTTCATGACCGGCGACGAGGCGCACGCTCGGCAGTTCCTGCGGCTCTCGTTCCCTGACAAGCAGGCTTTTCAGGAGCTCTGCGACATCGATGGCGAGCGCATCGAGAACAAGGATGATCCCCTGGCCGGCGCCTACCACTACAACCAGCACATGACGATGCTCTATTGGGACCTGATCGAGGAGAGTCCCTTCTTCACCGACGAACAGCGCTTGCGCATCACCAATGCCCTGGCCCGGCAACTGGAACACCCGGACTTCGCCCGCCAGGGCATCTTCGCGCTGCGCGGTCCGGCCTCGCGGGTGAGTTCCCGGCACGGCCAGTGGGCTGCCATCGGGCTGTACTGCCTGGGACGGTACTTCAATGCGTACTATCCCGATCCCATCTGGGAACACTGCGAGCAGGCGGGTGTATTCGCCTTCGGTTCGCTGCACTTGAATGCCTGCGTCGACGGGGAGAGCGACAATCTGTACTGGTACAGCACCGGCGTGGCGCCCATCTTCACCTACCTCTGCCTGACCGGCGACCGCGTGCCGGTGCAGAAGGGGACCATCGCCGAACTGCTGCGGGGCCAGGAGATTCTGCTCAACGGGGTCAAGGGCGATGCGCATATCCGCTATGCGGCGCTGAGCTTTCTGCACCAGGCGGCCTACATCACCGGCGATGGCCGCTGGATCGGCTACCGGCAACGCACGGGGCAAGACCCCGACGTCTTCCGGCTGGGCCAGTCGTATTGGCCACCGGAGGATCTCAAGCCGGCCGAGCCGACCGACCTTTGCGGGCAGTGGTCCATCCAGCGTTTGCCGATGACGCTGTGGTCCGACCGCGGCAGCGGCATTCCCTTTGACCAATCGTTCCTCTTTGGCAGCTTCCGCACCGAGACCGGATCGGGCGGCGACTTCGTGCTGCTGGACGGCTTCAATGGCGCCTCGCGCAATCCCTACCACACCTTTGCCATCCTGGACCTGCGCCTGGCCGGGACGCGGCTGCTGCGGAACTACTTGAATCAGGTGTTGACCAAGGCCGACGGCATGGTGGAGCCGGCCGTGGCGATGGATGCCGGGCTGCTTTTTGCCGAGCGCCTGGGCGCGACGGCGACGGCCTGCGGGGTGGTGCCGCGGGCGGCGTTCTGCACCTGGCAGCGGACGCTGGTCCAACGGCTCGAGCGCTATGCGCTGGTGGTGGACGACCTCGAGTTTCGTGCCGACAGCCAGAACATGGCCGTGCAAGTGCTGTGGGAGACCTGCGGTGGGCGCTGGCAGCCCGAGCTGGAACGGGCCACGATCACGGCGAGCACAGGCCTGGCCGTGCCGACCGGATGGCAGGGGTTCAACGCGCTGGAGGCGCAGTGTACCTCCGAGCCGGCCACGCCGGAGCGGCTGGCCCGGCTGACCTCGCTGGGCATTGTCTTGCTGCGGGCCCAGGCGCCGGGCGAGCGTCTCGAGATGCCGTTTCACCTGGAGCAGCCGTTCGCGGGCGAGGCGTTCATGGACACCCTCAAGTACGTGGACCGCGGCATCGTGCGAGTCCTCCTTGATGGGGCCGTTCTCCAAGAGCGCCTGAGCCTGTACGCCGAGGTCGCGGCCGAGGAACGCCTTGCCCTGGGCACGGTGACCCTGCCCGCCGGCGACCATATGCTGCGCTTGGAGGTCGTGGCCCGCGGTGGATCGAGCGCCACCTGCTATGCGGCTCTGAGCGGGCTGTTGCTCAAGCCGGCCAACGCCGTGCCGTCGGCGGTAAGCGCCGGGCAGCCGGGCTTTGCGCTCTCCACCGCCGACCCGCTGGAGGTGCAGGGCTCCGGGCAGATCAGCATGGCGTGGAGCGGTCCGGCGCGTCAGGGCGAGCACCGGCTCTTCTTCCACGTGCTTGCCCGGGCCGCTGCCAGCACGCCGGGCTCGGCCAGCCAGCGGCTGGCGCCCAATGCGGCCCTTTTGCGCCTGCCGGGCCTGGCCCTGGCGGTGTGTGGCGCCTACGCCGGCATCCAGGCGGAACTGGCCGTCCTGGCCACGGACCACCTCTATGGCCGCGAGCTGACCAAGGCTGGGTTCAGTGTGCCTTTGCTGGCCGCCGACAAGCCCGTGGCGGTGAACTGGGATTTCCCGCGGGGCGAACTGGTCATCGAGGCACGCGAGCCGGTGAGCTTGAGCCTGGCGCTGGCGGATCCCGCGGCCCTGCGCCTCGCGGGTCAGGCGCTGGCCGGGCTGCCTCTGGCGCTGCCGGCGGGGCGCCACACCCTCACCGGCGCCACCCCCGCCGCCGCCGTGGCGGCCGACCTGAGCGCCGGACTCGAGGGTCTGCGGGATCCGGCCGCGGAGGAATGGAATCGGGCCAAGGCAGCCCGACTGACGGCCGCGGTCCTGCCGCGGCTCCCGGCGCTGGCGGTTACGGAGCTGGCGAAGCTGCCGCAGGCCGCAACTGCGCTGCTTTCCCTGCCTGGTCCTGACGGCGCTACCTGGTTGGCCGCCGCCGAGGCGAATACGGTGCACCTGCTGACCCCCGACGGCAAGCCGGTGCGGGACCTAGCCGCCGATGGCGCCGTCCGTGTCCTCGCCTGGTGGCCCGAGGCCGAGGCTTTGCTGGCAGGGTGCGCCGACGAAAAGCTGATTGCCTTCGGACGCGACGGCAGCCGCAAGTGGGTGTTCACCTCTGAGATGGACCCGGCGGTATTCAAGGCCGCCAAGACGTACTGGTTCAAGTCCGCGCCGGGGCACGAGGGCATTCACGGCCTGGCCACGGGGCCGTTCATTGACGGCAAGTCCCAGTGTATCGTGGGCAGCGCCTGCACCGCCGAGGTGGTCAACCCGGATGGCACGCTGGCCCGGCGGCAGGCGGTGTTCTGGGGTCCCGGTAAGATCATCCGCATCCTGGAGGGCGCGGACGGCGGCTACGATGCCTTCCTGGCCATCTGGCCGAACGGCACCGACCAGCTCAGTGTCATCAACAGCCGCGACGCCGAGGTGCGCACGGGCTACTACGGCGTCCCGAGCGGCCATACCATGGTCGGGGGCTGGTCCGCGCAGAACCGGGTGGACCAGATCTGGGAGGACATCAATGCCGACGGCGCCGTCGAGCTGGTCACCGCCATCAACGGCACCTGGAACCGGGTCACGACCTACGACCGCAAGGGCCAGCCGCTGCACAATGCCCAGTTCGGTCCGGGGCCAGGAAACACCTTCCGGGCGTACCTGCGCGACCTCAAGACCGCTCCCTGGGGCGAAGGCGGTCGGCGCGTCATCCTGACCGCCACCCATGAGAAGCTGGTGGTCGCTCTGGATCACGAGTGCCGCAAGCTGTGGAGCCGGGCGCTGCCGGCGGCGGCGCGGCGCTTGCTGGTCGGGGGCCCGGAGGGCAAGCAACTGCTGGCCGGCTGCGACGATGGCAGCCTGCTTGTGCTCGATGAGCGGGGCGAGCTGCGCGCTGCGGGCAAGGTCGCCGGCCGGGTAGAGCACCTCCTCGCTCTCCCCAACGGTCAGGTGATCGTGGTCGATGCCACCGGATCCCTGGCGCGGGTAGCGCTGCCGTGAGCCAGCCCCCCCCGCAGGCGCCGGACCTGCGTCTCTGGGGTCTTGCAGACGGGGGTCTTGCAGACGACGGGGGATACCGCGAACCCGCCCGGGACGGGCGCTGGCATCGCGGGCTCCAGGGC
>CAIZKT010000966.1:0-6521 GCA_903933565.1 uncultured Victivallales bacterium
CGGCAAGTCTCATTCCGGTAGGTCCGGCCCCAGCCGGGGATCCTACAGAACCCTGTTTTCATCTCCGCCTCTCCCCCACCGTCTCGCCCTATCCCCGTCTCCCTCGCCGTTTCGCCGTTTCCTGAACCCTAGGACCTGAGTGGTCGCCACCTACGGGAATGACCTGCGCCCATGAGGGTCGCCATCCCTTGCCCCGTCCCCAGCGCCGCGCTACAGTCTCTTGGGTGGCCCCGTAAGCAGTTTCCTATCACAACGAGAGGTGAGCCATGCGTTGGTACAGCACGGGGGTCGGCGTCGGACTGATCGTCGCCCTGAGTGGTCTCCCAGGGATGGCGGCTGACGAGAAAGCGGAAAGCCTGGTCGTGGCCAAGCTGCCCACCTTTGCCAAGGGCAAGTACAAGGGCAAGCACGCCGTCTACCAGACCCCGACCTTCGAGGCGGTGATGGACGACACCAGTACGCTCTGGATCCAGCCCCTGGACGGCAGTGGCAAGAAGGTCGGTAAGCCCTTCGTCTGCTACCACGTGCGCCCTTACTACGTGCCGCCGAACGGCCAGCAGCGCGACCGCGGTATCGCCAGCTTCACGAACCCGCCACAACCGAGTGAACAGCCCGAACGTATCCACATCGAAGGCAAGTTGATTGATGAGGTGCCCTTCGTGGTCGAGTATGAGTTCCGCGGCAACACCATCACCGCCGCGGGCGGTTGCGCCGATGTGCCGGGGCTCGAGGCCCCCACCAACTTCAGACTGCTCTGCAGCTTCTCGCCGTCACATAGCATCCAGCCCGAGGTGGAACAAGAGGACCGGGTGAAGCTGCTCAAGGACTGCGTGCTGGTAACCCGCGAAGTGACGGCGGATGGCCGCCGCAAGTCCATCCGCTACCCCTACTACGAGACCATGCGGTTCTCCGGCAATTTCGAAGAGGCCCAGGTCAAGGGGTTATATGGTCCGCGCGCCATCGAATTCAGTCCCAGCCCCAATCCCGAGGGCCGACTCTGCGGCTATGTCTACAGTGACTTCTGCCCCTGGCAGGGCTATGTCGTTCAGTACATCACCCAGGGCACGAAGATCAACCTGCGCAAGAACCGTACGCAGATGACCGTGCTGGAGAGTGGTGGAGCGCCGGGACGCACGCGCTGAACCGCAGGCAGGCCGCGGTGGATTACCGGCCACGGGCTGGGCCGGAAAAAACAAACCCATCCGGGCGGTGGGTCCCGCGCCGGATGGGTGTCGGAAGCCGGGCCACCCCTGCGGCCCGGCCTTGTTCAGTTGACTCAGTTGGCGCCGCGACCGCCCACGCCTTTGGTGTTGGCCGTAATCTGCCGCGCGGCTTCCTTCGGGCGGAGGCTGCGCGTCGCTTTGCCGGCCTGCCACATTTCCGAGTTCCCCAGTTCGCGCAGTTCCTTGCCGAGCTGCTCCTGGTAGTTCGGGGCGCCGCAGGTCTCGATGACACGCTTGGTCTCGGCGCCGGTCTTGACCCGGTGATAGAGGTCCTCAAAAACCGGCAGAACCGCGGCCTTGAACTTCGGCTTCCAGTCCAGCGCCCCGCGCTGAGCGGTGGCGGAGCAGTTCGCGAACATCCAGTCCATACCGTTCTCGCTCACCAGCCGGATCAGGCTCTCGGTCAGCTCTTCGACCGTCTCGTTGAACGCTTCGCTGGGGCTGTGGCCGTTGGCGCGCAAGACTTGATACTGGGCTTCCATGACCCCGGCCAGGCACCCCATCAGAACGCCGCGCTCACCGGTCAGATCGCTGTACACCTCACCCTCAAACGTGGTCGGGAACAGGTAGCCGGAGCCGACCGCGATACCCAACGCCATGCAACGATCGCTGGCCCGGCCGGTGGCATCCTGCGCCACGGCGAAGCTCGAGTTGATGCCCGCGCCGGAAAGGAAGTTGCGGCGCACCGAGGTGCCCGAGCCCTTCGGGGCCACCAGGATGACATCCACGTTGGTCGGCGGAATGACGCCGGTCTGTTCCTTGTAGACGATGGAGAAGCCATGCGAGAAGTACAGCGCATCGCCGGGATTCAGGCACTTCTGGATGGTCGGCCAGATCTGCTTCTGCGCCGCGTCTGACACCAGCATCTGCACAATGGTGCCCCGCCGAGCCGCCTCATCAATCTCAAACAGGGTCTTGCCAGGCACCCAGCCGTCACTCACCGCACGCTCCCAGTCGCGCTTGAAAGCGCTGGACTGGCCAATGATGACATTGAAGCCGTTGTCCTTCATGTTCAACGCCTGGGCCGGACCCTGCACGCCGTAACCGATGACGGCAATGGTCTCGTTCTTGAGTACCGCCAGCGCCTTGGACATCGGAAACTCTTCGCGCGTGATCACTTCCTCTTTCACGCCGCCGAAATCGATGAGTGCCATAGTTCCGCATCCTTTCCATTTCTGGTTTACCAACACGCACTGCCGTGGTGAAGTCGGGTGTGCCACCTGCAACCCGCTAACTTAGCTGCCCCAGTGTTCTCCTGCAACCCCACCTCAACGCCAGGGGCGCAAGTCAGCTCCGTAAGTCCTTCCCCCTGACCGCACGAACCGCGGTACACTAACCCCGGATCATGGGTGGGCAGAGGGTGCTCCGAGGGAACTCGCGCGGCGTCGGCTCCTGCTGCCAGCAAGCAGGATATGTGCGCGCGGCACCGGCCCTAACACGGCACCGACCCCATGGGGTGAAAGAGCCCCCGCGGGACGTTCGCCGTCAGCCGACGGATACCAGCCCCGCGGGGGCACCGCGTCTTCGCCCTGCAACGCGGGCCGCAGCCGCGGCCCGTGCCCAGGGACCGGAGCCGCTCATGCATACCCCGGAATCACTAAACCCCTTCCCACGACAGCGGCACGCAGCCCGGCCGTATCGCCTGGCGTGACTGCCGCGCACAGCGCCGTTGCCCGAGTCTGCAGCTCCCGTTCGCCGATCTCGCCCTTGCGATGCCAGCGCTCCAGGCACCTGAGTTTGCGCCCAAACCGTGTCTTTGCCCCTTTTCCGAGCCGCAGGCAGTCCGGGTAGATCACCCAGCCGACAAAGGGCAGTCCCTGGGCGCAGCGGTTCAACTCGCCGTCGTGCTTCACGCGCAGGCCCAGCTTGTCACGGAACCATTCCAGCCCTTCACGCGCCACGCACGCCAACGGGTCGTGGTCGCCCCTCACCACCATGTCATCCATGTGGCGCACATACCCCGCCGCCCGTTTCACCTCCGTCACCCAGTGGTCGAACGGGTCGAGATACAGGTTGCCCAGGTACTGACTCGTCAGGTTGCCGATGGGCAGGCCCGCACCGGGAGTCGCCTGATGCGAGGCGAGCAACGCCGCCAACAGCGCCAGGAGGGTCAGCAGCCGGTCATGGGGGATCGAATCGTAGAACTTCTCGACATCCATCTTCAGGTACCACTCGTGCTGACGGCAGAAGCGCTGCGCCACACGCGCGGCGGTGGAGCCCACCGCATCTCCACCGGCACTGGAGCGCCCGGGGCCGCCCGGGCACTGGCCGCGAGCCGCGGCCGGTCCATTCCCCTGGAGAGGCGCCTGGCCTCAGGCGCGGCGGTGGAGCCCACCGCATCTCCAGCGGCGGCGATACGGCCGCCCCCCAGGCGGCCTGCTCTTGCCCTCCAGGCGCGTGGCGTGGTGGCCGGTCGGCCTTCCGCTCCGCGCCTCTTACTTGCCTGCGGACTGCGGAGCCAGGCAGGCGCGGAACCCCAGGAAGCTTTCCGCGGGGCCCGGCCTGTCCCCGTCCCGGACGGCCGACCGCACGCGCCCGGCGCCGTTGTTCCAGCTGCCGCCGCGCGCCACGCGCTCGGCGGCCGCCTGCGTGTTCGCGGGATCGACGGTCGGCGACCGGCCGTAGTACCCGGAGTCATACCAATCCAGGCACCACTCGAAGACATTGCCCGACAGGTCGTACAGCCCCAGTTCGTTCGGCTTCTTCTGCCCCACCGGGTGCGTCCGGCACTTGTTTGCTGGACAGGTTACTTTCCCGCTTCTTGGCGTCCGCCTCTGTATCGTCCAGCCGCTTGTCGCCCGAGTTGCCGTAGTACCACGCGACCTCGTCACCGTTGTTCGAGCCACTGTAGGTGAAGCCCTGCCCTGAGCCTGCCGAAGTGACCTGGCCTTTCACCCCGCCCCGCGCCGCGTACTCCCACTCCGCCTCCGTCGGCAGGCGGTACTCGTACCCCTCTGGAAGGCGCCCCGCCTTCTGCTCCCGCTCCGTCAGCTTCGTGCAGAACGCCACGGCGTCGCTCCAGGACACCGTCTCGACCGGGTTCCGCGCGCCCTTGAACGTGCTCGGGTTCTTGCCCATATGGGCTTCGTACTCAGCCTGGGTCACCTCGTACTTCCCGATCCAGTAGCCGCGCGAGATCTGCACCGCATGCACCGGCCGCGCCACATCTGCCGCTCCCATCTGGAAGCTGCCGGGCGCCACCCAGACCAGCTCCAGGCCAAAATCAGGGACGGTCCAGTCCTGGCGCGGCGGATAGGCCAAGGCCTCCTGGAGGACAGGCACCCACGTCTTCCCTGGCTCCTTCCGGCCCCACTCCTTCTCGAACCCCGCCAGCAACCGGCGGCCATCCTCGCAGCGCTTGGGATCGGTGCCGCAGCGCTTGCGGATAGCAGCGGTGACCTTGGCTGGTTTCCCCAGTTCCGGCGAGCCGCTGATCTGGCGCAACAGCTCGCTCAGGGCGCGCTCCGCAGCCGCCTCGCCCGCCTCCGCCCGCTGCGCCTCGATCTGGGCCAGCAGCGCCTGACCCAGCGGCCCGCCGGCGGTCTCGAAAAGCTTCCGGGCGTTGTCGGGCCGACCTGCTTCGAGCGCGAGCAGTCCGCGTTGCAGGTTCAGTTCGGGGGTGTCGCCAGCGCCGAGATTGCCGAGGCCGTCATCTCGGCGATGTTTGTGGCCTTCGACGATGGGGCCAGGCCGATCCGCCAGGATGACCTGACCGGCGCGATCGCGGCCTGCACGCCGTTGAGCCGTTCCCGCGCCCACGACCTGGCGCGCCTGACCGCCTGGGGCCGGAGCAACGCGCGGCAGGCCTCGGCGTGAAGGCGGTGGAAGGTGTCTCTGGAGTAGGCGCGGGGTGTCGGTACCGCGCCCAGGCCGCGCAGCGGCCGCTATGGAATGAGCGCTTGGTCGCGCCAAGGACAGAAAGCGGTGTCAAGCCACCGGCAGTCCAAAGCTTGGCCTGGCGGCCGGCGCGGTCTGGAACTGAGTCCCGGGGGACACGGGACTCTTTGGAGTGCCTGCGGCTAGACGCAGCTTTGGGACGGCGCGTTGGCGCGCCTGGGGGCCGGGTACCGGCGCCCCCGGCCCACTGGAAGCGGCGGCGGGAGCCGGGACTGCCTGACCTGTCTGACCCGTCTGACCTGTCGGACTTGTCTGACTGGGCTGCGGCTGCTCGCCCGTGGCGCTCACCGGCGCCGCGGCCGGGCCGGGTACTGGCACCCCCGGCCTACTTGGGGCGGGGGCGGCTGACGCCGCCGGGCGGGCTTCATCGGTGCCAGCGGTCCCATGCGTCGCATCCGTCCCATCTGTCCTATCCGTCCCATTGGGCTTCGCCGCGGCGGCCGGGCCGCGACCACGCCCGACCACGACGCCCAGCAGCACCAGCACCACGACGGCCGCAGCCACCAAGCCGATGGTCAACCAGGGCGAGCGCTTGGCCGGTCCCGGCGCAGCGGGCGCCGCGGCCGGTTTTGGTGCCGGCGCCTGCTGCTGCCGGGCCAAGGCTTGCTGCGCCTGCCGGGCCAGGTCGGCTTTGCTGACGGCTGGGGATACGGCGGGAGCCCCGGCAGAGCCGGTGCGGACCGCCGGCTCCAGGGGATTGCGGACCGGCGCCTTCCCCTGCAGTACCCGGTCGATGTCGGCGATCAGGACGCGCCAGTCGCTATAGCGCCCGGCCGACTCCTTGGCCATCATCGTCTCGATCAGGTGACTGCAGGCGTCGGTCACCTTGGGGTTGCGCGAGCGCGGCGGCGGCAGCGGCTCATACATGTGCTTGTGCAGCACCGTCAGCGTTGTCTCACCCGTGAACGGCGGCGTGCCGGTGACGAGGTGGTACAGGGTGGCCCCGAGCGCGTAGACATCCGTCGGCACCCCCAAATCGGCGAGGCCCTGGGCCTGTTCCGGACTCATGTACTGCGGCGTCCCCAGGATGGCGCCGGAGAGGGTCATGCCGTTCTCTTCGCCGAGACTCTTGGCCAGGCCCAGGTCCATGAGAAAGACCCGGTTGCGGCGGTCGACCATGATATTGGCCGGCTTGAGGTCGCGGTGCAGGAGTTTGAACTCGTCCCAGGCGTAGGCCAGGGCGTCGGCCATGGTGCGGACGATGGTGAGGGCCTCGGCTTCGGGCAGGACCTTGTCCCGCTTCAGGCGCTGGTCCAGCGACTCGCCTTCGACGTAGGACATGGCGAGGTAGTAGTTACCGCTGTCCTCGCCGGCTTCGTGGACCGTGACGATATTGGCGTGGTCCAGCTTGGCGGCCAGCTTGCCTTCGTGCAGGAAGCGCTTGACGGCCTCCGGGTTCTC
>CAIZKT010000967.1:0-2335 GCA_903933565.1 uncultured Victivallales bacterium
CCGACACCAGGCCGGGTCGGCCCAGCAGGTCCACCGCGGCCGCGAAGTAGTAGACGCGAGTCCCTTCCGGCAGGGCCGTGCCGCCGGGCCGGGCGCGGTCGTTGTCGTCGGTGAAGAAGTGCGTAGTGGGATCGCCGTAGTCCGCCGGGTCGAGAAGGGCGACATTGTAGTGAAAGAAGAGTTTCGAGGCGAGGATTGGCCCTGGGGATACCTGTTTGGCCTCGCCTGGTTGGGCGGCGGCCAGCGCGACGAGCGCCGCGGCGGTCGGCGGGGTGGCGTCGAAGCCCTGGGCTTCGGCCAGCGCCTTGTCGACTCGCCAGAGCACGACGCCGGCAGACACTTCCTGGCGCAATTCCGCCGAGATGGCCCAGCGCAGTTTGACGTTGAGGTGACCGGTGGCGGTGGGGTCGGGCACCACCACGAGGGGGCCGGGAGCCGGCAGGGGGGCGGCCTGGCCAGCCCGTACGGTGACGCGCCCGATGACGGTCAGGTCGGCGCCGGCCGCGTTGCGTTCGCGGATTTCGAGGGTGGCGTCGCTGCCAACAGGGACCTCGAGCAGCCCGGCCCAGGCCGTGCCGCGGGCCAGGCATACGGCGGGGTGGCTGACGCCGATCAGATCCAGCATCTGGGCGAGCGCTCTATCCCCGGCGGCGCGCTGCAACAGGGCCGAAAGACGCTGAGGCAGCGGCATCACGGGGGGCTCGGTAACCGGTGGGTTGTCCGAATCGATGGTGTTGATCCAGAGGCGATGGAGCTCGGTGAGCATGGTCTCCAGCGTGGCCAGGTTCTCCCCGAGGCTGGCACCACGCTGCACGAGCACCTGCAACGCGGTGGGATCGTTGGTATGGGTGACCAGGCCGCGGAAGGTGAAGGGTTCGGCTGATTCGGGCGGGCCGCTCTTGGCGTAGACCGCCAGGGTGCGGGCGGCGAGTAGGCCCGGCTGGTTCTCGCCAAACTGGACGTAGGCCCACGGGCGCCCGGCGGCATCGAGGGCGCTGGCGGCGGCCGTGGTCACCAAAGGCGGCACGGGCAGCGCGGACGACGTTTGGCCGGTCAGGTTGGCTGCCCCAACCAGGACCCAGGCGGCGATGGCGCTGATGCGGAGGTTCACCATAGGTCAGGGTCAAAATCCAGCTTGTTCACCCACACGAACCCCGGTGGCGGCACCAGCGGCGGAGGCGTGTACTTGCCGGCGGCCGAGAACTTGAACGTCTTCTTGACCTCTACTTTGACGCCGGCAATCTTGACGCCAAAGGACGGAGTGAAATCGCCAGCGAGCGCCACGTCGAACAAGCCGCCTTTGCTGATCGTTTCCTGTAGATCGGCGAAGTCGGCCGTCTTCCTGAGGTTCAGCGCGTTGATCACGCCGAGCACCCTGAGTTCCGCGGCGGCCGTCGCCAAGGCGAGGGTGACGCTGAGGCCCTTGCGCGAGCGCATGCCGATCAGCAGTTTGGCATCGCGCGGCAGGTTGCCGCCCAGATCCTTGATCAGCGCCTTGTTGAAGAACATGAAGTGCCCCTCGCCACCCTTGCCCGTGATCCTGAGGAAGTCGGAATCGGGCAGCCCGAAGAAGCGATTGAGCGAGCCATCGCCGTCGCCGTTCCAGTAGACGCCGGTGATCGGGTTGTCGCGAGTGACCGGCCGGAAGTCCACCACGGCGAGCACATCCTGCAGCAGCGGGTCTACCCGCCTCAACAACGCCGCATCGGTCGTCTGGCCGAGGAAGGCGCGGACATTGGCGTCGATGAACCAGAAACTGCCTTCTCCCTCCGCGTAGACGTAGTTGTCGCGGTCGCCAAAAGCGAACTGGAAGTGGACCCTCTTCAGCGACATGTCTTCGAACTTGAGATTCGTATCGAAATCAAGGCTGCCGCCGACGGCGAGAGGCATACCATCGATGGCGCGCATGGCGTAGCGGCCGACGAGCTTGGCGTGGACCGGCGGGTTGCCCTTGATGTCGGCGCCGGCCTCGGCGCCGACATCGATCTCGATGCGGCCATCGGCGTCCTCAGCCGCGTAGGCCGGGGTTAGTGGGTCCGACTTGTGCTGGCGGTAATCGATCCAGCCGGAAATGCCGATGCGGTCGGGCACCCGCAGGCCGAGGCTGGCGCTGAGATGGGCGGCTACCAGGGAGTCGCCTTCGATCCGCGCCGTGCCGTCGATCTTGGCCAGCTCGAAGGTGTCGTTGAAGTCGCCGAGGGCCTTGTTGGCGGTCGCTGCATCGCCGCTGAGTTCGTTGGCGAGGGGCTCTCCCACCAACTTGGTGAAGGCGGAGCGCAGCACGTCGTTGATCACCCCGTGCATACGCTCAAATGTGGTCTGGTAGTCGTCGCGC
>CAIZKT010000968.1:0-10238 GCA_903933565.1 uncultured Victivallales bacterium
CCAGCCCAGGGCAACGCCCTGGGTACCCATCCACAGCGCGGTACGAGCCCTGAAGGGGCGTTCCATACGACCTCGGTGCAAACGTAGGACAGATGGCTCGCTCCTACAGGGCTCAATCCCATAACTTTCCTATTCCCAGGGCGTTGCCCTGGGCTGGTATCGCAGCGCGCCTTCAGCGCTCCAGACGGACTCCTTTATTGCACAGGTCGCGAAGCACAGCAGACACACGAAGGCGGGTACCATGCAAGAGGTCGTACGAATCCCTGCGCTCTTATCTTCGCCAGGTGCAGGTCGCGCCGGGCGCGGGGCAGTCCGCCGGGCCGTCGGGGTCTTCCTTATGGGTACACTCATGGCAACGGCGCTGGAGCTCCAGGTCAGCCCCGACGGCGACGACGCCAATCCCGGCACCGCGGAGAGGCCCTTGCGGACGCTGGCTGGCGCCCGCGACGCCGTACGTCGGCTCAACCGCGACCTGCAGGGCGACCTCGTCGTGCTTCTGCATGCAGGCGACTACCCGCTCACCTCGCCGGTGGTGTTTGAGCCGCAGGACTCGGGGAGCAACGGCTACCGGGTGGTCTACCGCGCCGCCGCTGGCGTGGGCAGCGCCCGTATCCTGGGCCTGCGCCGCCTCCGGGGCTGGACTCGGGGTGACGACGGCATCTGGGAACTCGACCTCGGCGCGCCCGCCGAGTTCCACACCCTCTATGAAAATGGCCGCCGCGCTCGCAAGGCCCGACACCCCAACTATGTACACCACCCAGAGCAACCCACGGCGGCGGCGCCGTACCTCACCTCCGAGGACGGTTCGCCCCTGGGCCAGAACGGCACCGATAGCCGCAGTTGGATCACCTTGCGGCCTGGCGACCTCGACCTGCCCCCTCTGAGCCTCAGCCAGATGAAGATCACCCTCTTCCCCTGGGGCAAGTGCGACTGGCAGCGCTGGACCTGCCCGGTCACCGAGATGGACCCGCTCGGACGCAGGATCACCTTCGATAACCTGGGCGACGCGACCCAGATCCTGGGCCAGGCGCGTTACTACCTCGAGGATCATCCCGTCTTCCTGGACGCCCCGGGCGAGTTCTATCTTGACCAGACCCGCGGTCGGCTCCGTTACCTGCCCATGGTCGGCGGTGACCCGAACGAGCTGGACGTCAGCATGCCGGTGGTCCACGACCTGATCCGGCTTCAGGGAACCGGGCTTGAGGACCCGGTGCATCACCTCGCCTTCGAGGGCCTCACCTTCGAAGGAACCGACGGACTGGCGCCCGTGCTACACTGGTGGACCCGGGCCTGGGGACGCACCGACCACGGGCTGATCCGACTGTCGGCCAGCCACCACATCGAGGTGCGTAACTGCCATCTGAAGAACTCCGGGCGCCACGGCATCCTCATGGTGGGCGAAAACCTGTATAACACCGTGTCGGGGTGCTGGATCGAGCAACTGGGCGTCAACGGCGTCACGCTCTGCACCTGGCCCGGACGCCCCAAGGAAGCGGCCCGCAACCCGCGCCTCGAGCACAACATCCTGACCAACAACCGCATCCACGACGTCGGCCAACTGTCCCTCTACGCCGCCTGCATCGAACTGCTCAGCGGCAGCCACAACGAGATCAGCAACTCGGAGTTCTGTAACTCGCCGCGCTATGCCATCACCCTGCGCGGCAATACCACCGGCGACACCAAGGGCGAGAACCTGCAAACCAAGGCCAACCTCGAACCCGCCACGGGCAACGTCTTCCGCCATCTGCGGATTCACGACTGCGGCCAAGACAGCGGCGACATGGGCGCGCTGCACGCCTGTATGGTCAATCTTCCAGGCGGTACCGCCATCAACACCTACGAACAGATCACGATTGAAAACACCCGCGCGGTCGAGGGCATGCGCGACATCGTGCCCGACGGCATCTTCCTGGATTGGCCCAACCAGACCATGCAGCAAGTCTTCAAGAACGTTCACATTGTGGACTCACAGGGGCAGTCGTTGCGCACCAACGGCCCCGGTAACGCGGTCTCGGCAAAGGCTGATAACGTGAGTTGGAAGAAGGGGTTTGATCCGAGCCGGATGCAGTACGAGCAGATCGGCGTACAGGCGGATTTCCCCACCGAGTTTGGGGGCCAGGGAGAATCCTATCGGGCGCCAGGCGTCCCGACCGACCTGCGCGGGCAGGCCGCTGGCTCCTCGACCGTGGCCCTCACCTGGGTCGCACCGCCGGACGCCGATTCGCGCCGACGCCTCGTCTACCACATCCGACGCGATGGGCGCCTCGTGGGCAACACCACCGAGACCCACTTTCTGGACCGGGGGCTGGTGGAGTCCAGCCGCTACCTCTACCGCCTCGAGGCAGGCAAGGGTCCGGTCGGTCCGCGCGGCGCCTCCAGCGCCGAAATCGCCGTCACCACACTGCCGGACACGACCCCGCCGACCGTCGTCTCGGCCCGTCTTGGCAACTCCCTGAAACTCGTGGCCGTGCGCTTCTCCAAGCCCGTCGCCAAGGCGAGTTCAGAGGCCCGCGAATCCTACTCCATCGAACCCACCGGCGAGGTGCAGCAGGCGCAGTGCCTGGATGGCAGCCCCGACACGGTACTCCTGACCTTGACCACCGCTCTCCCCGGCACTGAGGCACACACGATCACGGTGCAAGGCATCCTGGACCGCGCCGCCACCCCCAATGGCATGGCGGGGGCCCAGCGTCTCCCTATTGTGGCGCAACCCATGCTGATTCACTACGCTCTGGACGAGGTCAGCGGGGAGCAGGCGCTGGATTCCAGCGGCAACGGCAACCACGGCCGACTCGAGGGAGAAAGCGCCTGGCGCCCCGACGACGGCAGGGTCTGCGGAGCGCTGGAACTCGATGGCCTGACCGGCTGGATCCGCGGCCCTGACGGCATCGACCTCGGCGCGGGCGACTTCACCCTCGCCGCCTGGATCTGGAAGGCTACCTCCGGACCCGCCATCGTGCTGGCAAAGGGCAATGGCTTCACCCTGGCCCGCGAGTGGTCCTGGGGCTGGGAGTGGCCGACGGGCGCCAACAACATCGCCTTCCGGGCCACGAATCGCTACTGGAGCACCGCCCCCAACAGCCTCGAGCCCAGGCAATGGACCCACATCGCGTTCGTGCGCCAGGGCGGCCAGGGCTTCAGTTATGTGAACGGTAAACCCAGCGGCGGACCGCATGACCTGTCGAGCCTGGGCGACCTCAGCAACGACAAGCCCTTGCGGGTCGGGCGCCGCGAACATGAACCCGCTCCCGCCTTCTTCAACGGACGCCTGGATGACCTTCGTATCTACGCCGCAGCCCTCACCGAGGGCGACATCCGGGCGCTTCTGGCAGACCAACGCGTGACCGGGGAATAGCGCAGAACGGGAAAGGATGCAACGATGACCTCACGAGAGCGCGTCTTGGCGGCCATCCGGCGGCAGCCGGTGGACCGGGTACCCGTGGTCGAGTTCCTGATCGATCCCCGGGTGGCGGCAGTGGCCGTGCCCGGCTGCCTCGACCCCGCCGATTGCATGGACCAGCTCGGCATGGACGCCGTGGCCTGCGGCGCCCGCTTCGACCCGGTCGAACAGCACGGCGAAGATGAGTGGATCGACGAATGGGGCGTCCTCTATCAGCGCGGCCCGGAACTGATCCATCACCCGGTCAAAGGCCCTATCTCAACCTGGGACGACCTGCGCCGCTACACGCCGCCGGATCCCGCCGCGCCCCAGCGCCTGGGCCTTCTGCCTGACCTCGTTCGGCGCTACAAGGGCAGGCGCGCCATCCTCTTCCACCAGCGTGCCGCTTTCATGTGGTCGGCCTACCTGCGCGGCATCGAAAACCTGCTCATGGACCTGCTCGCCGAGCCCGACTTCGCGGCCGCGTTGATGGATCTTGTCCTGGAGGCGAACATAGCCCTGGCGCGGCGGGCGATCCGGGCTGGCGCCGAGGTCATTGTCCTGGGCGATGACTACGCCTCGAACCAGGGGCCCATGATGAGTCCGGCGATCTTCGACGCCCTGATCCAGCCCCGGCTGAAGCGGATGGTGGAGGTGATCCACGAAGAGGGCGCCCTGGCGATCAAACACAGCGATGGGAACCTGTACCCCATTCTCGAATCCATCGCGCGCTCCGGTGCCGACGGGCTAAACCCGATCGAGCCCATCGCCGGCATGGACCTCAAGACCACCAAGGCGCGGGTCGGTGACCGGCTGGCGCTGATCGGCAATATCGACTGCGGCCACCTGCTGCCCTTCGGCACGCCGGCACAGGTGCGCGAGGCCGTGCGCCAGTGCCTGGCAGACGCCGCGCCGGGCGGCGGCTACCTGCTCTCCTCCAGCAACAGCATCCACTCAAGCTGCAAGCCGGAGAACCTCATCGCCATGGTCCAGGCGGCGCAGGAGTTCGGGGCGATGCCGACCGGGGACAGGTAGTGCATCTCAGGCACCGGGGGTCGGCATGGCCTCCAGCCGGGCGAGCTGGGCCAGGAGGCGCAGCAGCGGCTCACAGGGGAAGCGCAGCTGGGCGGCGTCCGCCAGACCGGCCATCTGGGGAGAGCCTGCAGCCAGGGCTTCGCTCAGTCGGCGCGCGGTAGCCTCGGCACGCTCGGGCAGCGCGGCCTCCGGCGGCGGCTCGGCGTGGCGGGTGCCATTGAGCCGACGGTCGGCCAGGATGAGAGCCACATGCTCATCCATCCGGCCGACCTTGTTGGCGCCTTCGCCGCCGACCGTGTAGGTCACCCCGGCGCCCGCACGGCTAAGCACGTCTTTCCACCAGGTCTTCGCCTCGTCCGGCTGGCCATCGAGTTCGGCAAAGCGCCCGAGCAGGTAGCGCGCCAGGCGGCTGTGTTCGCCCAGCCAGGCGGCCGCGCCCAGGTTCTCGGGGTACTCAAAAACCTGCTGGCAGCATTGCCGGGCCTGGTCGCCATGGCCAGCGCGGAAGGCGTCGACGGCGGCTACCAACAGGGCATCGACATACAGCCGACGAACCGCGGTGCCACCCTCGAAGACGCTGAATTCGGTGTGCCGCAGGCGCTCGATGGTGGCCTCGGGTCGAGCGCAGTCGAGATCGAGACGAGCCAGGGCGAAGACCACATCGCCGCGCCGACAGAGTGCGGCCGGCGCGGCCTGCCACAGTCCGGCACGCCGGTCGGTGTCGTGCAACGCGCGGAGGCAGTCATCGAGATGGAGCAGCAACCGCCGGTCGCCAGGCCAGGCGGCGAGGGCGGTTTCGAGATGGGTTACGGCTTCGGCCTTGCGATCGGCCCCGGAGTCTGCCCAGTCAGCCAAGGCCTTGGAAGCCAAGGCGCGCAGGGCAGTCTGCCCCGAAGAGGCGACCTGGGAGAAGAGCTCAAGGGCTGCAGGAACCTCGTCGGACTCCGCCGCGGCAATGGCGCGCAGATAAGGCAGGCAGCCCTGGCTGCGCTCGGCAAGGCGGCCAGAGGCGCGCTCGAGCAGCAGGGTCATCTCCCAGCGCGCCGGGACGACCCATTCCACCGGGCACTGGGCCGCCTGGGCCGCGTAGGACCGGGCGGAGACCTCGTCGCCAGCGTGGGCCCAGGCGTCCATCCGCAGCAGGGAGGCACAGGGGTGCTGGGCAAGCGGGGGATGGTCCGTTTCAAGACGGTCGAGAAGTCGCAGCACGTCGGGGTGGAAGCCAGCGCGCCAGTAGAGCAGGACGGCTTCGAGCAGAAGTTCGGTGCGATAGATGGGGCCCCAGGGCCGCTCTGGGGGCAGCTCAGGGAGACACAGGGCCGGGGCCTCCGGGTTGGCTTGGAGCCAGCCTTCGAGGGTCAGGTAAAACGTGAACGGGGTCGGCGGGCCGACGAGGGCAGCGCGGGCCGCGGCGGGATCGCCGCAGTGCCGATGCAGGGCCGCCAGCAAGATCCGCGCCTCGATGGCGGCAGGGCAGGTTTCGAGGAAACTGGCCAGGAGACAGGCCGCGTCGGGCAGATGACCGGCCGCGATTTCGGCCTCGGCAAGCAGACGCAGCATCGCCGGCGCCATCCCCGGATCGCGGCGCGCCGCCAGGAGATGGTCCCAGGCCGCGCTGTAGTGCAGCGCCTGACCCGTTTCGTGCAGCCGACGCAGCGCGGCGGCGGCGGCCAGAGCGTGCAGCCGCGTTTCGGCCGGAAACGTCTCGAGGGCCAGGCGCGCGGTCCGCAGAGCCTCATCGGCCTGGCCGATCTTGAGAAAGCGCTCCGCTTGCAGCAGCGCGCGGTCGAGGGTGAATTCAGCCGGGATATCCTGGCTGAGAATGGTTTGAGCTTCATGCCAACGGTGATACTGCAGCGCGACCGTGGCCTTGCCGACCGCCGACTGGCTGCGGGCCCGCATGCTCCACTGGGTCGGCGCGGTGCGCTCCCGGGCCGGATCGAGGCTGCCCGCGTCGGGACCGTGCCAGCGCTGGCGCAGCAACAGTCGGCCGACGCTATCATGGATGTCGACCACGCCGGGTGAGGCATCCGGGAAATCAGCGCGGCCGACGCTGCCCGGCGTCACCGCCAGGCGTCTGTGAGTCGTGCCCCCGGCATGGGCAAGGGTGATATCGAGGTCGCCGGTGACGTCGATGGCGTAGACCTCAAGGCTGAGACCATCAGGGGCGGCGGCGGCGGCCACCGCGAGATGCGACGAGGCCCAGGTCAACTCACCCATGTCCTCGGTGCCGAACCAACTGCCGCCGGCACGGAGGGTTTCCTGCGGTTGGAGCCAGTCCGAGAACCACTGCGACTCCAGCACCCCGGCCTGAATCTCGACGTACTGACCGTCGTGATCGGTGAGGTAGTGCTCCCAGATGCGGTTGTCCTCGCGGATGCCCCAGGTGAAGTACTTCTGGCCGGGGAGGCTGAAGCGCGGCGCCACATGGTAGGTGCCGCGGCGGTGGTCCAGGTAGTAGGCCCCGAAGAAGTCGGCGTGGGAGCGGTAGCCGAAGTGGTCCAGGGGGGTTGGATTGGTCACGTGCAGGGAGCGGTCGACCCCGTCGCGCTGCGGGAAAGGCAGGGAGGTGCTGCCGACGGTCCAGTCGCAGCGGCAGACGAAGCGCAGGTCGGCGGCGGCCGGCACGGCCGCGTTCTCCCAGTAGTACAGGCGCTCACGATGAGGGTTCGGATTGCTGAACAAGAGTTCGACGTCGAGCGCGGCGCGGCCTTCCCGCAGCGACAGGCGTACCTGCCAGCGCTGCCGGGTCGAACGGTCGATGTCGCCCACGATCACGGCTACCTCATGCTCGGTCTGCTCCGTACGGCAGAAGACCGGGGAGACGGTGCTGACGGTGTGACCGAGGGTGGGGAAGTTGAACTCGATGCCGCCGCTGAGCCAGGCGCCGCGCAGGGCCACCAGCGCGGGTTTCACCACCTGGTTGCGGTAGAAGAGTTCACGGCCGCTACGCAGGTCGCGCAGGGAGTACATCCGGCCGTTCAGCCCGGGAAGGATGAGGGCTTCCAGAATGCCGTTGCTCAGGCGCACAACCGTGTGTTCGCAGCGCCCGTCACGCACCATGGTGGCGATGTCGATATCGTCCTGGGCATGGTAGGGGAAGGCCGTTCGGCGTCCCTGAACCTGGCCACTGAAGGACAGCGGCGCAAAGGGCGCATCCGGCCCCCGGTGGTAGGTCGGAAGCACCAGGCGCGTAGTCTCGAGGGTAAGCATAGAGTTCAGGGGTCAGGGGTCAGGGCTCGAAGGGATTCTCACCGTCGTAGAGCAGCGGCGGCGGCAGCGGGGTGCCGATGTCATCGACGCCGAGGAGCTTGACCGCTTCGTAGAGCAGCTTGCCGACTTTGGCGAAGGCGAAGGCGCCGTGGTGCGGGAAGTTGCGGCCCACCAGGATGTGCCGGTAGAAACGGGCAAAATGCGGAATGGCCATCACCCCGATGCCGCCGAAGGAACACGGATCCAGATCGAGGATTTCGCCCTCGGCGATGTAACTGCGCAGTTTGCAGTCAGGGGTCGACTGCAGCCGGAACAGCGTCGTGGGACCTGGCCGCAGCTGGCCTTCGAGGGTACCGCGGGTGATGTCAGGCGTCTTGCCGCCTTCCATCAGCCGGTTCATGATGAGTTGGTACTTGAGAGTGCAGTCCTTCATGCAGGCGGAGCAGGTATTGCCGCAGTGGAAGCCCATGAAGAGGTCCGCGGCGGCGGCGCCCTTCAGGTCGGCCCGGCGGGGCAGGATGTCGGCCGGGACGCTGTTGTTGATGTCCAGCAGCGTGGCGGGCTGGAGCGAAGCGAGTTGGCACATGTACTCGCTGACCGCGCCGTACATATCGACTTCGCAGGCGACCGGGATGCCGCGCCCGGCCAGGCGACTGTTGACGTAGCAGGGACAGAAGCCGAACGCCTCTTCGAACGCCGGCCAGCACTTGTCGGCAAAGACCGCATAGGAGCTGGCGCCGAGGTTGTTCTCCATGAAGTCGAGCAGCGCGACCTCGAGCTGGGCCAGGCGAGGAAGGAGGTCGGGGTAGGTGCAGTTCGGCCCGAGTTCGCGGCCCATGTCGGCCGCCACCGCGGCGATGTCTTTGCGCTTGCGCGCCGCCTTCTTGTAGAGCTGGTAAAGGTCGAGTTCACTGTTCTCCATGACCTCGATGCCGAGGTCATAGAGCGGTTTGACCGGGGCGTTGCAGGCGAGAAAATCCTGGGGCCGGGGGCCGAAGGCGAACACCTTAAGGTTGGACAGGCCGATGAGCACGCGGGCGATATGGGTGAAGTCGACAATCTTGGGGGCGAGCTGGTCCGGCAGGCCGACGGGATGCTGCGGAATGTAGGCCGAGACCTGGCGCAGCCCGAGGTTGTAGGAGCAGTTCAGCAGACCGCAGAGGGCATCGCCTCGGTCGCTGGCGAGCCCGCTCTTGTTCTCTTCCGCGGCGGCGCAAACCATGACCGGACCCCAGAACTGCTGGGCAAACAGGGTGGTTGGCCCCTCGGGCCCGAAGTTGCCCAGGTAGATGACGGCGGCATTGCAGCCCTTGGCCGCCGCCTCGTCGAGGGCGGCCAGCGTATCGGCTTCCTTCTCGATGATGGTTTCGCAGCGGTAGACGTCGATCTTGGTGGCGCCAAGGGCGGCCGCCAGAGCGTCAAGGCGCCTGGCGGTAAGGGCCACCGGGAAGCAATCCCGTGAGACCCCGACGAGGGCGAGCGTGACATCCGGGGTGTTGGTCAGTGGGTTCATGAGGACTCCTCCGGGTTGGGTTCAGGATTTCAGTCCGCGACGATCTGGGTGCCGACGCCACGATCGGTGAACATCTCCAGCAGCAGCGAGTGCCGGACGCGCCCATCGATCATGTGGACTTTTGAGACTCCCGCGTCGATCGCCACCGCGGCGCTGCGGACTTTGGGCACCATACCACCGCTCAGCACGCCGTCGCGAATGAGCGTCTCAACCTCACTGCGGCGGATGGTGCTGATCAGGGTCGTCTCGTCATTCGGGTCGCGCAGAACGCCGGGCACATCGCTGAGGAAGACGAGCTTGTCGACCTTCATCTGAGCCGCCACCACGCAGGCGGCCATGTCGGCATTGACGTTGTACACCAGGCCGTTCATGTCGCTGCCGAGCGGGGTGACGACCGGCACTTCGCCGCGGCCGATAATCCAGCGCAGTTGCTCGGTATCGACATTGACAACCCGGCCCACCAGCCCAAGGTCGACCGGCGCACCGGTCGTCGGATCGATGGTGCTCTCGCGCTCGGCACGCAGGACGTTCTTGCCAGAGACCGCACAGGGAGTGCCACTGAGTTCGGCCATCACGCGCACCAGGTCGGCGTTGATCTGCTGATGCAGAACGCGGTCCACCACGCCAAGGGTCTTGTCGCAGGTGTAGCGCAGGCCGTTCACAAAGCGCGTCGGAACACCTTCGGCCTTGAGCTGGGCGCTGATCGCCTTGCCGCCACCATGGACAATGATCGGCTTCATGCCCGCGCATTCCATGAAGACGACATCCCGAATGACGCTGCGGGTGATGGCCGGGTCTTCCATGGCGCTGCCGCCAAATTTCACCAGCACCACGCTGTTGCGGAATTTCTGAATGTACGGAAGAGCCTCGATCAGCACCGCGGCCCTTTCGATGAGTTGCTCCATGGACAGGCTCTCCCGGTTGTTGGACGCCAAGGCACACTGTAGGTTCGCGCGAAGCGAGTTCAACTGAACCGACACCGCGCCCAGGGCGGTTTCAAGAAAGAGACCCCCGCTAGATCTGGCAGGCGTCTGCCATGACCCCGCTGGCCTCCCTGGAGCCCGCGATGCCAAGCCCGTTCCGGGCAGGTTCGCGGTA
>CAIZKT010000969.1:0-10420 GCA_903933565.1 uncultured Victivallales bacterium
CGCTGCGCCACCCCGGCCGCCGCGCCCCCGCAACCCGCCGCCTGCGACCGCGCCGCCCGCGGTCGGCAGGGAGGCCGGGCCGCGCCCCGAGCCCGCCCGCGCCGAGAACCGCGACAGCGGCGCCGACCGCCGTCCAGACCGGCGGCGGACCTCCGACCGGCGGCGCGAGGGCGGCGACGGCTCTGACGCCTCCCCGAGACGCCCGCCGCGGCAGTCTAAAGCCCTGCCCGACATGAGCGGCTGGACGCCCCCGCCACCCGTACGTCGCGACGACGAAGAGGTCTGCTTCCAGGATCTCGACCTGAACCCGCGCATCCTGCGCGCCCTGCTCGACGACCTGCACTTCAAGGTCTGTACCCCGATCCAGGGCCTGGCTCTGCCCTTCGCTCTGAAAGACGCCGACCTCGCCGGCCAGGCACAGACCGGCACCGGCAAGACGGCGGCCTACATCATCACCATTTTGCAGCGCTTCCTTGCCGACAGCACCCCCCGCAATGCCAACCAGCCCATGGCCCTGGTGCTGGCTCCCACCCGCGAGCTGGCCGACCAGGTGGAGAAAGATGCCCGTGGCCTCGGCGCCTATTGCGGTTTTCGCACCCTGGCCGTCTTCGGCGGAGTGAGCTACGACCACCAGCGTGACCACATGGCGACCGGCCTCGATCTGGTCGCCGCTACCCCCGGGCGACTCATCGATTACCTGCGCCAGGATGAGATTGACCTGTCCCGCGTCAGCGTTCTGGTCATCGATGAGGCCGACCGCATGCTCGACATGGGCTTCATCCCGGATGTCCGCCGCATAGTCGCCCGCGTGCCCGCCGCCAACCAGCGGCAGACGCTGCTGTTCAGCGCCACTCTGTCGCCCGACATCCTGAGGCTGGCCCAAGGCTGGATGCGACCCAATCCGGTAACGGTTGAGGTCGACCCGGACAACATCGTGGCAGAAGGCATCGAGGAACGGGTGTATGCCGTCTCCAGCCAGGACAAGCTGCCGCTGCTGCTGTGGATCCTGAGCCATGAAGAGGCGCCGCGCGTCCTCATCTTCCGTAATCGCCGCCGGGATGTCGAGGAACTCTACGCCGACTTGCGGCGCTACGGCGTGCCTTCCGAAATGCTCAGCGGCGACGTGCCGCAGAACCGCCGCATGAAGGTCCTCGAGCAGTTCCGTCGGGGTGAGATTCCCGTGGTGGTTGCCACCGACGTCGCTGGCCGCGGCATTCACATCGAGAGCGTCAGCCACGTCATCAACTATGACTTTCCTTTCGAGGCCCCGGACTATGTGCATCGCATCGGGCGCACGGGCCGGGCCGGCAAGAAAGGGCAGGCCGTCAGCTTCGCTGGCGAAGACTGCGCCTTTGTGGTGCCCGAGATTGAAGCCTACATCGAGAGGTCCTTGCCGGTCATCCACCCGACGGACGAGATGTTGGTTCTGCCCCCCCCGCGCCCCTTGGCGCCCTCGGCCGGCTACGGGTCTGACGAGCGGGCCTCCCATCCCAGTCACCCCCGGCGTCGTGAGGGCGGCCCCCCGCGCCGCGGTGGCCCACCCGGCGGGCGCCGCTCCGGCCCGCCCCGGCGCCCCGGCTCCGCCCCCCGCTCGCCCGGCCGCCGCTAGCCGTCGGCTAGCCGCGGACTTGCGCCGCCGGTGGCCGCTGGGGGTGGTGGGGAGTCGCCGTCTGTCGACGCGAATTCCCAGGCCGGGGGTGCTGACCGGGTGGCCGGCGTCGATCCGCGTGCGAGCCTGCTGCCCCAACTGGCAAACCCATCCTGGGGCTCTGAGCCACAGCCCCGTTGGGGCAGGGAAAATGCTCCTGGGTTGTAACCTGAGTAGTTACCCGGCAGTATTTCCGCCAAGGGCCCCGGTCAGAGATCTGGCGGCTGGATGCAGTCGGGCGTGATCAGTCGGGCTGGGTCCGGAAAGCCGGGCGGCAGGCCGGGCGCGGTGACCGGCTCGCCCGCTTCGAGCCGCGCCGCGACGGCGAGGTTCAAGGCCAGCAGCTGGGCCAGCAGGTCGGCTCGGGAATCAAAGCCGTAGGCCGCCAGCACCGCGGCATCGAGAGCCGCGTGGGCGTCCTTGAGCGGGTTCTTGCCGGGCAGTTCGAGGGTGCGGTAGAGGGCGCGCAGGCCGCCCTTGATCCTGGGCAACGCCTCGGCCCGGATTCTGCGGACCTCGCAACCCGCCGCGGCCACGGCCTCGATCTTGGCGATGGCGGAAAGAGGCGGCGCGGGGGCCTCTGAACTGAGCGCCCGGCAGCGGCGCTCTTTGGAGTGCGGCGGCTCGACGCCGCTTTCGGGGCCGCTGGCAGCGGGGGAGGTGCTGGCGGGGCTAGCACAAAGCGGTGTCAAGCCACCGCAGTCCAAAGCGACGGCGCCCCCGGCGGGGCGCGTCGTAGTGGAGATGCGCTCGGCCTCGAGCGCCGCGGGGGAGGTGCTGGCGGGGCTAGCACAAAGCGGTGTCAAGCCACCGCAGTCCAAAGCGACGGCGCCCCCGGCGGGGCGCGTCGCAGTGGAGATGCGCTCGGCCTCGAGCGCCACGGTGGAGGCCCACCGCATCTCCAGCGGACTGGCGGCGCCCGCCGCCCCCCACTGCGGCCAGGGAAAGGTGTCGAAGACGGACTCCGGCGTATAGCGGAAGTCGGATTTCAGCTTCGAGCACTTGGTGACGAACCACAGCCAGTGCAGCCCCGATTGCAGGATGCCGAAGCTGTAGTCGTCGGGGAAGGCGAAGCACTGGAGTGCGTCACCTGGCCGGATCGCGGTGGACACAAACGCAAGAATCGGGCGCTTGGTCACGCGGGAGCAGATAAGGTACCTTGGCAGCCCACCGAGCTTGCGGATCAGCTCCTTGCGGGAACGCCAGTGCATCCACCACTTATTGATCTGGTCGGCGTGGGCAGACTCGCCATCGTGCTCCTCTCCAGCACGTTTCTGAAGATCAGGCAATACCTTCTCCCGCAGCCAGTTGAAGGCGCCGCTGAACTCCTGTGTCGCCAGCAGGTCACGGTCTCCAAGGTCGATGACGTAACGTGACGGTATGCCGTCAGCGCCCAGCAACTCGCGCCCGATGAGGTACGGATGCACGACCTTGCCGGACGGTGGATCCGCCGTACGCATGGCTGCAGCTTGTGCGGGCGTGAGGAGGAACCCATCATGGCCGGGTGTTACTCCCTGGCAGACAAGAAGCTTATCCTGCCCGTAGCTAAGCTGCTGCGCCACACTCACATCGGTCTGATCCGACAGTGCCGAGTTGATGTGAGCACACTCGCGCAGATCGAGGTGGCAGTTCTTGGCGGCGGGGCCCTCGCCGGGCTTACGGCGGGCTGCGGCGAGCACAGCCTCGGTCTTGAACCAGAGCCGACGCCTGGCTGGCAGCAGGGCCGGGGCCTGCGTCTTGACCCAGTTGACGATGGAGACGTGGACATTGGCTTCGCCGGACCAGGGCAGGTTCTCCACCGCCTCGAGGATGGTGCCATCCTTGACGATGTGGTCCAGGCCGCCGACGCGGGACTGGTTGTTGCGGATGTTCTGCGTGCCGACCAGGCCAGCACGGCCGGCTAGCGAATCGGCGGCCGTGCAGGGTGGCAGGTGCTCGTGCGCTCGCCGCAGCCAGTAAACGCAGTAGTCGGCCATGCCCGGCACCTCGGGATAGGCCGCGCGCAGTCGGCTGACGTAGTCCGGGCCGTGCTCGGGCTTCAGCCGCTTGGCGCCGAGGAAGGGCGGATTGCCGATGATAACGTCCACCTTGGGCCAGGGCGTCGGCACGCCGCCCGGCATGAGCAGCGCATCGACGGCGACAAAGTTGCGGTCGAGATTGTCCAGCGGCAGGGCGTTCTCGGTGACGTGCGCCTCGTCAATGGCCAGCTTGCGGGCGATCATCATGGTGACCTTGGCGATCTCCACCGCGAAGGGCAGGATGTCCAGCCCATAGAAGTTCTGCGCCGAGAGGTAGCTCAGGCGGCCCTGGCCGGGCTGGGCTTCACTGCGAAACTCGTCCATGCGTTCGAACAGGCGCGCTTCCAGGCGTTTGAGTTCGCGGTAGGCGATGTAGAGGAAGTTGCCGGAACCGCAGGCCGGATCGAGCACGCGGAAGCGGTGCAGCCGGTCGCGGAGTCCGCGCAGGCGGCCAAGGGTCCGGGCCCCCTCAATCTGCTCGCGCCAGGGCTCGACGATGGTGGGTCCAACGATCTTCATGATGTCCGCGGGATGGGTAAAGTGCGCCCCGAGGGCGTGCCGTTCGCCGCCGTCCAGCGAGTGCTGGAAGAGCGTGCCGAAGATCTCGGGCTGCACCCTGGACCAGTCCTCAGCAGCGGCAGCGCGCAGGTGGTTCAGCTCGATGATGTCCAGCTCGACCAGGGCCGGCCGGGCAAAGAGGCCGCCGTTGAAGTAGGGCACGCCCTTGTAGCGCCCGCCAGTGACCGGCCGCGCACTGTTCATGGCGCCGAACAGCCCGCCGAGCAGGTCGTAGGCGTCCTCAGCCTTGGCGCAGTCCGCCAGCAGGCGCGCCACGAAGTACTTCTCCAGCAGGCCGATGTCTTCGGCGAAGAGCGCCACCAGGGTCTGCAGGACGAAGCGCTGGGCCAGCTCGCGCTCGACGCCGCGCTGGACCAGGTGGCTGAAACAGGCCGCCAGATGGTCGGCAGCCTTGCGGGTGACCGCGACGCGGTCGTTGCCGAAGGTCGGGTCGGGCTGGCCGGGGGCCAGGAAGGCAAGTGGACCGAAGCGCGCGGGCAACTCTGCCAGCGCCACCGTGTCCACCGGCGAGTCCATCTGCGTCTCGAAGTCGTAGACGCGGAATTCGTCGAAGTTGCAGAGCACGACGTAGCGCGGGCGGTTGGGCACAAGGCGGGTCCAGTAGTCGAAGGCCTGGCGGTAGTGCTTCTGCAAGTCGGCGCCGCGCCGCTTCATCTCTATCAGCACCAGCGGCTTCCAGACGTAGTCGGCGAAGGCGATCCCGCCGCCATCCTCGGCGGCCCTGCGGATGCGGACCTCCGGCGTGCCGCCGACGTCCAGACAGCCCCGCTGGCCAAAGGCCTGGAACAGCCGGTCGAGGAAGATCTGCGCCTGGCCCTTCTCGTCACCACTGACGTGGGCCTGCGCCCAAGACACGAAATCGGTGAGCGACTGACGGTTCATGAACGACCCCTTTGCCGACCCCCCGCCCTCACTTCACGGGCGCCGGGCTGGCCTTGGGGCGCCAGTCGGGCAGCGGCACCGGGGTCGTGAGCACCGGCCAGGTGGCCCGGTACGGGTCGGCGTATAGCCCAATCTCGTCCACGGGTATGGGCTTGAAGCCGAGGCTGGCCAGGAGCTTCGCGTCTGGCTTGAGGCGGAAGTCACCGGCCGCGGCATCGACAAACCCCGGGTCAACCTCGTCGAACCCGCCGTTGTCCAGCAGGACCAGGTTGGTCTGGTTGCCTGTCGTCACCCTCCCGCAGCGGTAGAAGACATTGCGCCAGATGTGGTTGAGGCCTGGTTGCTCCATCATCTGCGCCAGGGCCGGATAGCGTGACAGGTAGAGTTCGGTGGTGAAGAAGTCCGTCGGCGCCTTGCCCTCCTGGATCAGCTTCCAGACGCTGTTTCCGGGGTTCCAGCCGCCGCTGACGCCCTGCTTGCAGTCAGCGAAGATGTTATTGTCCATGATGTTATCACGGCCGCTGTTCATCTGGATCGCGCCGAAGTTCCCGTTAGCGCTGCGGTAGAAGATGTTGCCGTAGACCAGCATACCGCTGATGGCATCATCGAAGCGAATGCCGGCCTGCCCATGCACGGCGCCTTCGCTGCCGGTCTTGCCCACGTGGTGGATGCGGTTGTAGCGGAAGATGACGCCGCGGTAGGTCGGGTTGCGGAACAGCTCCATGGCGCCCTGGTCGTCGGACTCCTGCACGGCGCTGTGTACCTCGTTGAACTCGATGAGGTGGTCATTGCCCTCGATGCGCATCACGCTGCTGGGGCAGTCGTACATGAGATTGTGGGCAACGCGGTTACTCACTCCCTCCAACTGGATGGCCGGCGTGTAGGTCCGGTCGATGCGGCCGAAGTTGTGGATGCGGCAGTTCTCGACCACGTGCCCGCCCGGGGTGAGGGTCTGGCGATCGCCGCCACTGACCTCGGTGGCGCGTCGGCCGATGGTGTGCAGGTCGCAGCCCAGCAGCATATTGTGGCTGCCACCGTTGACCATGATACCGTTGCCGGCCAGGCGCTTGACGGTGCATCCGGCCACCCGGCAGTACTCGCTGTCGGTGATGACCATGCCGTTGCCGCGGGCCAGGTCAAACACAAGCCCCTCGAAGCGCACGTGGGCGACCCCCGCCAGGGTCACCATGGGCGTTGGCAGCATGCCGATCTCCACCACCGCGGCGCCAAGGTCTGCCGGCGGGTACAGGTACAGGATGCCCGTGCCGCGATGGAGATACCACTCGCCCGGTCGGTCGATCTCTTCGAGCAGGTTGAAGGCGTAGTAGATGATGCCCTGCCCGGCATCCATACCGCCGCCATACTGGTACGCCTCGGCCGTGGTGAGGGTGCGCGCCGTGGTGTCGATAGCTCCCACTTTGATCGCCGCGTCCGCCCACAGGTAACGGAAGTAGCCAAACAGCCAGGCATCCTCCGCCTGGGTCCAGCGCGCGTGACGCTCGGAATCGTACTCGAACGCCGCCGGTTTGCCAGTCGCCTTCGAGCCGGGTTCGAGGAGCGCCTTGATGCGGACAAAACCCTCGTTCGGCCAACGGGCCAGGGTCATGGGTTGACCATTGACATACAGCTCCAGCGTCGGCGGCGGCGCCGGTTGACCGAAACCGCGCACCCGCAGTTCGCCGTAGTCGGTGATGCCCAGCGCCCGCAGATCGCACTGCACGACCTTCCCACGCGCCTCTTCCGGCAAGCGCTCCAGGACAGCGCGGTCCGTGACCGGGCCGAATCCCGAGAGCCGGGCGCCGCCATAGAACACCGCCTTGCCCAGCTCCTCGGCCCGATAAACGACCGGCCCGGTCTCCGTGCCCGAGTCCGCCGCCGTCAGCGCCAGGGTCTCGGTCACGGTGTATTCGCCCGACCGGATCCGCACCCCGATGGGACCGTTGACGCCGTCGGCCTTGAGCGCCCGTACCGCGTCACGCGCCCTGGCCAGGGTGGCGAAGGGCCGCTGGGCGGAACCGTCCTGCGCATCGTCACCCTCCGGGGCGACGTAAACCTCGGCGGCGAACGCAGTGATCTTCGGCGCCTGTGTCCGGCTGGCCATGGGGTCGCGGGCTGGCAGGCCCCGGGCCACGCGGTCGCTCTCCTGGACGCACTCGCCCGCCTCGTAGCGATGCACCTCGGGGTAGCTCGCCTCGGCGGCGATGCGCTCGTACTCCGCCCGGGCCGCGGGGGCCTTGCCTTCGGCGGCATAGCTTTGGGCCAGGCGCAGGTGCGCATAGCTGCGGAAATGAGCCGGCGCCACCGCCGCCGTCAACACCTTGCCGTAACCCGCCCGGGCCGCCGCAAAGTCCCCCGCGCCCCAGGCCGCATTCGCCTGGGCGAAGACCGCCGACAGCGCCTCGCGCTCTTCGGCCGCCGCCGCCTCGGCGGACTCCGCCACCTGGAAGGTCGCCTGGAGCCCTTTGAACTCAGCCCGCACCTCGGCTCTCGACAAGGCCCGACGGTACACCTTGACCTCGTCCATCGCGCCCCAGTAGTTGTGCCAGCCGTTGCCCAGCTCGAGGTCACCGCTGACGGCGAAATCGCCATCAAACTCCGCGGCCAGAGCGCTGCTGCCCTGGGCATAGCCGTTGATGTAGATGTTGATCTGCTTTGCGGCCCGGTCGCAGACCAGGGCCACATGCGCCCACTCGCCGGTCTTCAACGCAAAGGCCGAACCCGCGCCCGTGGAGACGGTCCGGCCCCCGTCCGCCTTGTAACAGAAGTAACACGAGACCGAGCCGTTGCCCATCAGGTCGATGACCAGGTAGGCGCCCGGGTACGTCCCATAGGCGAAAACGCGGCGCTGGTTCTGCCGGTCCTCGATGGTGAACTGCACCGGCTTCAGCATCGCCATAAAGGACCACGAGTCCTTGCCGAAACGCTGCTCCGGGGGAATCTGTACGCTGACGATCTTCGCCGCGCTGCCGTCAAAGAGCAGCGCCTTGCCGGCGGGCGAATCGACCCAGTCGGCTTTGACCGTTCCGTCGAGGCCGTTGCCGGATTGGTCCTTGACCGCAGCGCCGCTGCCTTCGTTGAAGCTCCAGTGGATCAGTACACCCTCTTCAGCGGCGGGAAGCGCGCCCGCGACCAACAGTGCCAGCGAAGAGGCCAGGAGGTGACAACGCATGTCGGGGGTATCCTTGGTGAGGTTGTGCGGGTCGTTGGGTCGCATGGCCGCGCCTGCTACACACGCCAGCGGGTGCATCGCCCGGTTCTGCACAACATAGCGCGAGTATGCCGACGGGCACATTTCCGGCAAACCGGAATCCCTGAAACAGCCCGGGGCAGAAGCCGGGTGCTGTGGCGCCGCACGGACAGCGTGGTACAGTGGAGACTCGCGCAGACGTGCTGCCAGGAACCGGGGTTCTCAGACAAGCAAGGAGACGATTCATGTGGGCACGGGTTATGAGGCAGCTTGCGGTGGCGTTGTGCGTGGCGGGAACCGCACTGGCAGAGGGCGAAAACATGCTGATATCCATTCCGCTCAACGGTGATTTTGAAGAGATCAGCACGCTCGACAGCGGCGCCCTCATGCCCAAGGGCTGGCAGCTCAACGACGGCTTCGTGAAGAATGGCGGCTGCGAGGCGGTGGAGGGTGGGCAAACGGGCAAGTACGCCTTCCGTATCCATGCCGAGAGGGGACCGGTGCATGCCTTCACCTCCACCTCCTGGCCCGTCGTGCTCGGCAGCGACGCCGAAATCCGCTGTCAGGCCAAGGGTCAGGGCTCGTTCGGCGTCACCCTCTACTGCTACCAACGCGGCGGCAACTGGGTCGGGGGCAATCTCGAACTGCCACCGGTGACCCTGAGCGCCGACTGGCAGGAGTTCAGCTTCATTGTGCGCCTCCCCGAGACGCCCTTCCCCAAAGGCGTGGTGGAGGTGGTCAAACTGGCGCTGGTCGCCGCGGCGGGCGCCGACGTGTGGCTGGATCAGGTCAGCCTCAAGATGCAGGCGCCGCCCATGGGCGCGACTGGCATACCCGCCGCCGTGTCGGCCGGAGACGCCCCGATCCTCGAACTGACCCTGCCGCCGGTGCTCTACGCTGTTCCCGGCATCGAGACCAACGTCTACTTCGAGAACACGGTTCTGGCCATCAATCCGGCGAACCTGGTTTTCGATGTCACCTGCCCCAAGGGCGCCCAGCAGCGCGAGCGCTGGACCTTTGTGCCCAAGCCCGAGGATGTCGGGACGCACCTGTTCTCCCTGGCGGTGTACGGCGAAGGCAACCACTTGCTGGCCGAGGCCAGCAGCATGGTCAAGGTGGTTGATCCGGCGGCGGCGGCCCAACTCTCGGTGCTGATCATCGGCGACAGCCTGACCAACGCCTCCGTCTATCCGGCTCGGGTCCTCGAGGCCTGCGCCCAGGACGCGAATCTGAAGGTCCGCCTCATCGGCACCAACGTGCCACGCAAAGACAGTCCCGAACTGCGCCACGAGGGTTACGGCGGCTGGACCGCGGCGCGCTTCGCCTCGTACTTCGAGGCCGAGGCCTGGAAGGATGGCAAGCGCGCCTGCAGCCCCTTCGTCTTCGCCGACGCAGGCGGTAAGCCGGGCCTCGATTTCGCCCGCTACTACCGCGAACAGAACGAGGGGAACCCGCCCGACGTCGTCACCCTGCTGCTGGGCTGCAATGACACCTTCGGCGCCAGCGAGACCGGCCAGGCCGACGCGATCGCGGCCTGCCTGGCTAACCTCGACATCCTCATCAACAGCATCCGTGCCGTGGGGCCCAATACCGTCATCGGCATCCTGCTTCTGGCGCCGCCGGCCGCCACCCAGGACGCCTTCGGCACCAACTACGGCTGCGGCCAGACGCGCTGGCAATACCGCCGCAACCAGCACCGCCTGGTCGAGCGCACCCTGGAGAGGTACGGCAAACGCGAGTCGGACGGCATCTGGCTGCTGCCCACCAGCGTCATCGTGGACCCGTACTATGGCTTCCCCGCCGTGACCGTGAAGGCCAATGCCCACAGCTCCGTGGACATCGTCCGCCTTAACAACGGCGTCCACCCCAACGAGGCGGGCTACCGCCAGATCGGCGACGCCCTCTACGCCTGGCTCAAGGACGTCGCCGCCCGGCGTAAGTAGAAGGCAAGAGCCTGACTCGAGTGCCGGATGGTGGAGGCTCTTGCAGAACCCTCGGCTCACCAGCATCTCGCCTGGAGCCGGCGGTCCGCTCGGGCGCCGCCAGAGCTTCCGCCGTCTCCGGGGATACCGCGAACCCGCCCGGAACGGGCTGGGCATCGCGGGC
>CAIZKT010000970.1:0-21497 GCA_903933565.1 uncultured Victivallales bacterium
GGAAGGTCAGCGCCAACAGGCAGAGCGTGCCTTCCGACAGCGCCCACGACGGGACTTCGAGCCCGTTGGCGTACTGGACCATCAGGTACCGGTGCCGGTCCTCCGGGCGCTCGACCACACGCATGCCGCTGACATCGCGCAAGGCCGTCTGAACGTGCCCGAGCCAGTCGCGGAACACCTCCGGCTTGCGGCGCGCCAACACCTCGACCAGCCACGGGAAGTTGGCCCCAGTACCGCAGAACGCGTCTCCCTGGCCGGGCTTCGCCGGGACTCGCAGTGCCTCTGGTTGCAGGTTAACCCGGATCACGCTACTCATGAGCACCGACTCCAACCAGATGGCCGTAGGGAACTCCACTTGCGAGAGACTGCCGAAGATCGGCCGCTTGCCCGTCGGACGGTAGATGATCTGGTATGACGACTCGTCCGGGCGCGCGGGGTCGAAGGACTCCGGGTAGAGCGCATACTCGCCCCCCGGCTTCGTTCTTTCGGCAAGCGAACACCAATAGGGATCGGTGCGCGGGGTAAAGAGCGTCTCCCGACCATCGGCCGTGGGCGCGGAAGCGGTCCGCGCCTCCTTGCTGGTCAGCAGCACCCGTTCGTCAAGAATCCTGGCCGCGCCGTTTGCGTCCAGACCCACCGCCACTTCGTAGCGTATCGCGTCGGCTCTGCCGCCGGTGAACAGATGCAGAGGCCTCCGGACCTCCTGCGGCACCGTTGCCTCGATAGCGAGCTCGAAGCGGTCGCCCTCGCGACCCCAGAGGAGATCATGGATCGAGCCACGCTCCGCCACTGCCTGGTCAACCCCGTCCACTACCAGTCGGTTCAGGAACGCCAGCACGTCCAGGAACGTGGACTTGCCGCTGGCGTTGGGTCCAACCAGCACCTGGAACTCGCCCAACTCCTGGCTGATATGGCGCAGACAC
Organism: uncultured Victivallales bacterium; assembly: GCA_903933565.1. Taxonomy (GTDB): domain Bacteria; phylum Verrucomicrobiota; class Lentisphaeria; order Oligosphaerales; family JAFGRS01; genus CAILUI01. Next base: position 924 of record CAIZKT010000970.1, read on the forward strand.
CGGAAGTTCCTCGCCTCGATGCGCGTGATCATCGTGTCTCCTCCTGCCTGGCGGGTCCGACCCGGTGACTCGGTGACTCGGAGACGCGGCGAGCCAAAGATGCGGAGACGCGAGAAGGCGGGACCGATTCCGGTGGCTGTTCCTGAGATATGCCGATCTGCGTCATAACCTCGTACAGGCCGACAGGCATGTGCAACGGCAACTCGCCGGACTTCAGATCGTCCCGCAGTGCCACCACTTCATGCCAGGGCTTCCAGGGGGTCTTTGCCATCTCAGCGCCTCTCGAAATGCGTGTGGAGCCGCGTTTCGAGGGCTTCCACGTCCTCTTTGCAGAGTGATCTGACTCGTGGGTAACTCGCGGCGATCATGTTGCCGAGCGGCAGGCGCCCTTGGCCTGGCTGATCGGCCAGACCGACCCGGGTGACATACGGGTCGAAATACCGTTCCTTCATATCGCGCTCCGCCCGGATGTCCCGCCAACGCCAGTCTGTTGGCAGATCCTCGCATGCGGCAAGTGCCCAGACCTCGACTTCCTGCCAGGCGTGCTCACCCATGAGGATAGCGCCTGCACTGAGACCGGCGTACCCGGCGGCTCGCCTCTCCAGGTCGTCGAGAGAGACTCGCCGGCCTGCCTCGCCGTCACGGTCGACCATCAGGAGGAATACCTGGACCATTCCCTGGTAGCGGTCCAGGATGTCCGCGATGTTCTCCCAGTCCAGCGCCTGGCTGATCCCGCCGAGCAACGGATCCTGGCAGACCCGCACGTTCGCCCGTGGCTTGCCCAACGCTGTCATCATCGCCTGGACGAGCGGTTTCAGGATGTACTGATCCTTGCGGAAGTCCTCGGGTATGACCAAGACGTTCATCGGTTCTCCCCTCCCGCACCAGCTTCCCCCGTGGCCAGGAAGGAGACGGCATCCTCCAGCCAGCCGCTGGCGTGGAGCTTGGCCAGGTCGCCTTTCTCCAGCAGCTCCCGGGCATGGGGAATGTCGATGATCCGCTTGATGCGCGCGTCGGGCGTCTCCTCAAGCCGGTAGATCAGCGAGGCATGCTTTCGTGCATCCTCGCTCAAAAAACCCAGCAATTGCGGTGAGTGGGAGGAGGCAACCAGTTGGACCTCGCCAGTCTTGACCTTCTGCTCGATCAATTGCAGGAGCAAGTGAAGCCTGGTCGGGTGTATCCCATTCTCCAGTTCCTCGAAGAAGTAGAACCTCGCCGGTGAGGGTCCCAGCAGGGCCGCGATCATGGCCAGGAACCTCAGCGTTCCGTCGGAGGCGCTGTAGGCGGACGTCTTGCGCCCGTCCTTCTCAATCAGACTGACGAGGATCTTGCCAGTCTGATCCGGTATGAAGTCGAAATCCATGACGTCCAAGGGGGTCAGCGCCCGAACCCAGTTAATCAGTGCCGCCTTTGCCTGTTCCTTGGTGTAGATGGCCTGCAGGACGGACGAGAGATTCTCGCCTCGATCCCCCAGGATGTCCTGCCCCGGGATCGATGGCAGGCGCATCGCTTCAGGGGCCAGGTCCAGGAAGCGCATCGAGCCAAGCTCGGAGAGGAAGCGATGTGCGTGGTCCTTTGTCGAGATTGACGCTTCCTTAAGGTCTGCGATCTGGGAGAGAACCGGTTGGTGGGCAACGAACTGCAGCCGTTTGCCGTGCTTCCTGTTGTCTCCTCCTCTAGGGAGTCGCGCGTAGATGAAGCCGGGGTTGTCCCCCTGGTCAGGCGGATCATCGGCCGGGTGCGTGTCAAAGACCATCGCGCCGATGTCCCTTCTTGTCGGTAGGAAGCCCAGGAATCCGTGCTTACGGTGCAGCGATTCACGGACCACCCGTGGAGGGCGCCTCTCGTCTCCCACGTCCACCTCGATCCGGTACCGGTAGGCACGCAGGTCAGACAGCGTCGTGATCTCCATGGCAAAGGCTGGCTGGCCTGGGTAGGTCGCCTCTCTAGTCCCGCCACGGATACCCTTCCATTGCAGCACGCCGCCCTCGACCCATTTCTCGCCGATGATCTCGGCCAGAGTGTACTCGCGCGAGACACCGTGCAGGAAACGAAATGCATCCCGGATGTTGCTCTTGCCTGACGCATTGGTGCCGACCATCACGGTCAGCGGTCCCAGCTCCAGGTTGGCATCACGGAAGTTCTTGAAGTTCGCCAATCCGAGCCTTGTGATCATGTGTTTCCCTCGCTCTCTTCCAGTGCCAGGGCTTGCTGCCTATCATCCCTAACCGCACCGCGCGCGCCGATGTGGTTGCTGAGGCTTTCCAGTAATGTACGCTCTTCGCTGCCGGCTTGGGCCAGCTCGATCAGGGACTGCACCAGGCGCCGGAACAGCTCCTGGCGGCGCAGCCCGTTATCGTCGAGGTACTCATCGACCTTATGGACGTCGCCCGCCTTCCACAGGTGCATCAGGCGGTGGACGCGGTCAATCAGCGGCACGGGCCGACCGCTGGGCGCGTCATAGCCCAGCGAGCGGTTCGTGCGCTGCGCCCAGGTCTTCAGCTTGATCAGGCTGCCCCCCGCCCCCCCCTCGTCGGGGTCGGTGGGCTCGTCAGATTCGTCGGACGGGTCAGACGTGTCGGACTCTTCCTTGTCGTCGTCGGCATTGCTCCCCTTGTGCGCGATCAGGTCCCACGTACCCTCCAAGTCGCGGTCGGCCAGGCCGCAGGCGGTGGCGTAGAGGATGCACGCCCCAGCGGGAGCGTCATCCAGGCCGAAGTCATGGCGGTGTAGCAGATAGTAGGCGGTCGGGGCGTCCATGCGTTCCGCAGCGGCCAGATCGACCCCCTTCTCACCGCTCAACACCTGACCGACCACGAAGTCCACCACCATGCGCCGAACATGGGTCAGGAACTCGCCTACACCCATGATCTCGCCCGGAGCATTGGCCTTCTTCACCACCGGGTGCTGGCTGTAGGCCTCAAGCGCCGGCCCGGTCGCTGCCCACACGAAGTCAGGCCCACGGATCCCTGCGTCCCAGAAGTCCCGTAGGCGTGTTGTGATCTTCGCCCGCATCTCCTCCATCACCCCCTTATCCCACCCGGGGCGGGTCGTGATCGGGCGCTTCTTGCACACGATCCACAGGGACGAGGCTAATGCTGCAGAGGAGATCCCTCGTGTCCGATTCGCCATCTCTGTCTGAATAGGCCAACTGCCATCGACGATGAACCCCGCGCGGATGATCGCGGATACCAGCGTCTCCCAGGCATCGGGGTGCTTGTGCGCGAAGACAACGACCAGACGCCCTTCTGGGCTGAGTACCCGCTGACATGCAACGAACACCTGGGCCATGCCATCCTCGTAAGCGGCCTTGGACTTGGCAGCATCGCCGCCGTGGCGGCTGGCGTCGTCGATGAGCTCGCCGTCAGCGGTCCCATGATCCCACTTCGGGCTCAGGGGAGCGGCGAGAGCCGCGTCGATTCCGACCCCGCACCCCCTGAGTGCTCTCCTGAGCCAGACATAGAAGAAATCCATCAAGTCGGAATAAGGGATAGCGTCATAATACGGCGGGTCAGTTACCACACAATCAACCTGCCCGTCCATGACCGTCGTTGCGCTCTGCCGCAAGATCACTGGAACTGGCGAAGCCTTCGATGCCGCCATCGCGTGTTCCCAAAACTCGCACAACCAAGACAGATTCGAGAGGTAGTTCCCAGTCGTCTCTGAGATTGGATTGCCTTCGCAGAAGTCCCAGGTGATGGGCAGGGCAAAGCGCGTGAAAGTGCCCTGAAGCTTCGTGTAGCCGTTATCCCACCTGCAGATCATCGACTGGCGATCTGCGATGCGGTCCAGGCCAATCGCCAAGCCGGCGTAGACCGCCTGCACCCATTCTGTACCGGGGTAGTAGCTCGGCATGGCCATCCAAGCGTTTCTCGTCTCTCCCAGGATCACACCAAGGCAATGGATCTGCCGAGGCGTAAAGAGCTTCCGCCACTGGTCAAGGCCATAGAGGTGTACCGTGAACGGCGAACCGCCGCCCGCGCGGCTGCCGCCGGCAGCGATGGGTTCCGTCGGCAAGCCGAAGGGGATATCGGCAAAGATGCGCTCCAGTTCGGCCTCGGCGCGTGCCGCGCAAGCAATCTCATGCGCGGTCGGCAGGCGGTAGGCCTTGCTGGTCTGGCTTTCGGTGACCACGGCAGTGGCCAGCGTGCCCATGCGTCCGGCCTTGCCCTCCGTGCGCAGATCCTCGCCCGTCATGATGGTCCCGCAACACGGGCACTTGGCCCCGGCGCGGGACATGGTCCCCGCGCCGTGGCGCTTGTCGCGCTCGCGGCGCTGAGCGGTGTTGCCGCCCTGCACAGGCACGTCAGCCTGGATGCCGAAGGTGACACCCGTGCGGCCTGCGTTGGGTTCCATGGTCAGAAGCACGCGTTTGCCGTCCTTCTTGCAGAGCCAGCGGGTCTTGAGCAGCGGCAGGGTGGCACGGCAGTTCTTACAGGTGACCGTGCGCGCCCAGAGGTAGGCGACGGTGGGCTTCGGCACCCAGCGCGGATTGCGCTTGTCTTTCAGGTACTCCTCGGAAAACTCGGCGTTGGGCGCGTGGCTATCAGGCGTGCCGTCGTCCTTAAGTGGTACCAGACGCATCTCCTGCCGTTCGTAGGGCTTAGGGTTGTCCAGGTCGAGCGGCTCGAAGTCGGCATAGGTCGGGTAGAAGGGAGCCAGTTCCCTGCGGGCCTGGCTCAGCACCCAGCGGCCCCAGGCACGGACATGCCAGGCGAGATCGGCCTTGGGAGCGCGGCCGCTGTCGGTTCTGGCAAAGCCCGGGAGCATCCCGCGATCAGCCTCTTCCTGTTTCCTCGTCCTCTTCGTCCGGCCGACCAGATGCGGATGCGCCCGGTAGAAGTCAGCCATGAAGCTTTCGTCCTGCAGGATGAAGTCCGGCAGCGGATGGGTCTTGCCCGCCAGCTTCTGCGGATACTCCAGAGTACACTTGAGGATGAACCAGGCGACCGGGTTGATGTCCACCGCCGTCGCCTCACAGCCCAGGCGCATAGCTTCCAGCGGAATGGCCCCGCCACCGGCGAAGGGATCGAGCACCCGCGGTGCCCGGCCGCCGTACACCTTGCGGATCTCGTCGCGGAACCACTGCAGCTCTGCTTCGCGGTGGGCGACAAGCTGTTGGTGTGCCTTCTTTGCGGCTGGACTACCACCTTTCGGCTCGGTGCCGATCCAATTCAGGATACCGCCTTCAGTCTCTTCTTTAAGGCGCTCAACGATCTTGCCCCCCGGCATCTGCTTGCGCTCGACCCGCTGCACCACCTTCCCGCCGATGCGTTCGCACAGTTCCTTGCGCTTCTCCGGCGTCCCCGGGTCAGGCAACAGCGTGGCGATCAGCGCCGCCCGGCACGCCGCCAATGGCCGCCGCGCCGGCCAGATGTGCAGCGTCGAGATGTGCCCATGCCGCACGTTCTTCTCATGCACCGAAGCCAGCGATGTCTGCTTCAGCGGAAACGCGCGCTCAATCAGGCGGGGGTTATCGCTCACAATCCACTCCAGGTGCAGCTCGGTGCGGCAGGTTGGGGTTCAAGCATGGTAGTTGATGCCGATCGGGTGGAGCTTGCCCTGATAGGTTCCTCTGTACCACTTCCCTTGGTATGAGTGCCGAAGCAGCCTGTCCACGTTCCAGTCCAGGCAACGGTACTGCGGGCGACCGCCTGAATCCCTGCAGCATTTGCATACGGGCGGTAAGGCCCTAGAGTACTACTCAGCCGGGTGCCTCGTTGAGGCTCGATATGGTTCGCCCAGCCTGGCTTCATTTCCTCTTGTCCTCCGCGTCGGTCGCCTGCGTCGACAGGTACTGTTTGTATCCTTCTGCGGCAAAGCCGACCAGTTCGGAATCGTCCGGGAAGACCTTGAGGCCGTCCAGCTTGTCGGGGGGCGTCCGGCCCGACCGATACACGCAGGGCAGCAGATCCTGGAAGTAGGGGTACGTGAACTCCCTGTTCCGAAACGCCCTGTATACGTTGTACGCGCACAGGTCCGCAAGCTGGATGCCGTTCGACAGACGGCTGTCTGTGAAGAACGGGTACTCGACGATGTGCCTGAAACGCAGGTTACGGTTCCCCTCACGCTGGAAGAACGCATGCTTCATGGCCAGCGCCTGGTTCAGTTGTCTCTGGGTGTCGTCGATGACGATGAGCCCGTTGTGCCGGTCGTGGTACTCGGCCAGGTAGTGCTCGATCCGCTCCAGCAGCAGTTCATACGCCTTCTTGTGCAGCAACTCAGCCGTCATGTGGGGCAGGAGCTTCCGTTTGTCGATGACCACCGCGAAGACCGGCATATTGTGGTCCTCGATCTGCCGGAGGAACGTCTCGCTGACACGCGTGCGGTCAGCCTCTGACAGTGCCGCGAGGAACGGGCTCTTCCCTTCCCTTTCCTTCGGGTGCCTCAGGGTAACGGACTTCACCTCGCAGTCGGCGAGAGTGAGCGTCAGACCGTGCAGGCGGCGGAGGTGGTCCGCAAGCTCCAACTTGAGGTTGGCAATATCGCGGTCGAACCGGCCCCAGCGCCCCTCAAACAGCCCGACCGCGAGGAGAACGTAGATCGGCTCCTTCTGCCGAACCGTTCCACCCTCAGAGGTTATACTGACTGACGGATCGCGGGTTCCGGATTCGTCGATGTAGAAGAAGTACATAGGGCACTATACCTCCCCTGCCTCGATGATCTGCTGTTGCGGAATCCGCACGCCGCCAGTCTGGACGACCGCCGAGATGGTTCGAGTGATGGCCTGTGTCTTGCTGAACGGGCGCACCAACAGCTTGTCAAAGGGATCCTGAACGCGCACCATCCGCGGCGACGGTGACGCGCAGTGGTAGGCGACGTAGAGCCAGTATTCCTGACGCAGGTTGCAGGCGCGCGCCCACTCGTTGTCCGTGACCTCGATCTCACCCGTCGTAGCGCGGCCCTTGGCCTCGATGCAGCGCCGTTCGCCGCCAGGACGCACCGACAGGATATCAAAGCCGGGGTTTTCGGGTAGGCCGGCTGCCCGGGCCAGTTCCGGCGTGTGGACGAAACGGACGGTTGCGCCGGAGGCTTCCTCAAAGGCCCTGGTCAAGTCCATGGCGATCTGCTCGACGTGGGCATCAAGCCGTTCCAGGTCGGCCTGGTCAGCGGAGGGCACCACTAAGGCGTGGGCAACGAAGTGAACGTCTCCAGGGACCAGCAGTTCCGGTTCCCGCCGGATGATGGCGATGGCTCGGTCTCGGCGGTCGCCGAGTTCGCGCTGTTGGGTCTTCACGCGGGAAAGCTCGGCGGCAGCGGCCGTATTGCCTGCACGTGCCTTCGGGTTCAGCTTGGCACGCGCCGCGGCAAGGTCGGCCTCCTGGTAGTCGTAGCCGCGCGCCACAAACATCTCGCGCTCCGGCAGCAGCGTCAGCATGCAGGTGCGGCGTTCGACGGCCATGGTACGGCACACGCGCTCGCTGAGATACGCCTGGGCTTGGTCGCGCTGGCGGGCGGCGGCGACCGCCAGGCGCTGCGCCTCCGGCGGCAGCCCGTGTCCGCCACGCAGGAGCAGAAGATGCTCAACAGGGCAGAGGCTGATGTCCGCCCCTTCGCTCTGCCGAACCCCAACCAGACGGCACTCGACCATCTCCTCGTGCGCCAGCTCGGGGACCTCGGGGTCACCCTTCCGCACCACCGTCAGAAGAGCGAGATGGAAGAGGTAGGACCTGTCAGTGGTTGGGTCAACGAAGACGGCACCGCTCAGGGCGTCTCTGCCCAGCTTACTACGGACCAGCTCACGGAAGCGCTCGAACACAGACTCCCCAGGGTGCATCCAGATGCATGACCGGCGGTCGGTGGGGCGCTGCACCGAGAGACGGCGCACCTGATCGGGCGGGTACGCGTCAAGGGTCTCCAGCAGTGGATCGACAGCCCCCCTCTGGGCCGGAACCAGGTTGAAGAAGCCGCCGAGGTCGCCCTCGATCTCGATGCCGATCTGCGGCGCGGCGGCAGCCACGAACTGACGCACGTAACCGGGCAACAGGCGGAAGAACGTCTCGCACTCGATGCTCTCCCGAAGCCGGGGCAGTTCCCTTTTCACGTCACCGCCATCGCCGAACAGGCGGCGCTCGCGCTCCTCAATGGCCTTGACCTGTTCCTTGGTCAACTGGCCGTCAAGTCTACGGGCCACCACATCGGCACCCTCAACCAAGGCGCTCTCCATGTAGTCCCTGATCGAGACGCCCTGAAAGACGCGGCCAATGCAATCGAAGACCTTGTCGGACCTGAGCTGCTTACGGATCTTCTCCAGCTTGTCGAGCAGCGTCTTGAGTACCCGGCCCTCGCGAGTGGACGGCGCCACCAGGTTGACGATGACCACCGGGTCGTGCTTCTGCCCATAGCGATGGATGCGCCCCATGCGTTGCTCAAGCCGGGCCGGGTTCCACGGCACGTCGTAGTTGACCATGACCCAGCAGAACTGCAGGTTGACGCCTTCGGCGGCAGCATCGGTACAGACCATCAGTCGCGCTCCGCCCGCGGCCGCAGGCAGGCGGAAGCGCTCGATCTGTTCCTGACGCTCCGTGTAGTGCATGCCGCCGTGGATCTGTGCGATCTGCCCGGTATAGCCCAGACCGCCGAGGCGGCGGACCAGGAAACTGAGGGTATCCCGGTGCTCAGTGAAGATCAGCATCTTCTCGTGGGCGAAACGGCTATCCGTGATGACCTCGCGAAGTCTCTGGAACTTCGAATCGGCCCCGGCCTCGTAGACGTGCTGGGCAAGTTGCCGCAAGGCCACCACCTGCTCCCGCTCCGCGATCAACTCCGCCAGGGACTCGGCGATCACCCCTTGCAGAAGTGTGTCCTCACCCGCCTCGTTCTCTTCACCGCCCTCGCCTGAATTCTCATCGTCCGCTGCCTTGGACTCAAACACGTCGTCGTCTTCCCGGATACGGCGCTGCAGGGTCAACACCTGCTCGATGGTCAGACGGCCAGCCTGGATGTCGTCGATGACCCCGTCCAGCTTCCCGACCCGACGCTCGAAGGAACACAGCAGGGCATAGGTCGAGCTGGCGAGGCGCCGCTGGAACACGCTCATGGCCAGACGGGCGGCCGATTGGTTGAGGACCTTTGCCTTGTTGTAGACGTAGCGCAGGTAGTCGGTCGTCTCATCGTACAGACGCTGCTCGCCGGCCTCGCCTGGCGACAACTCATACCCCAGAGTGTCACACTGACGGACCGGGTATAGTGGCTGGCCGTCAAGGCGGACCATCTCCTCCTTGGTACGGCGGATGAAGTACTGCTGCCGGCTCCCGGGAGGGAACTGCTCGAAGGCTTCCACTGTGCTCAGGACCTCGGGTTCGAGGAGCCGCCATAGGGCGTAGTAGGGGTAGTCCTTGCCCATGTGGGGCGTGGCGGTCAGCAGCAGCAGGTGCTGGGGGTGCCAGGGCAGTTGCCAGCCGTCATCGCCGGTGTGGACGCCGGCCACGGCCTCCGCCAGCTTGTAGCGGGCCGTCTTGCGCGTGCGCAGGTCGCTGCCACGGTCGCAGGATAGTTTGTGGGCCTCGTCGAACACAACCAGCTCATAGGGCGCAACGCCCGCTTCCTGCAGCCTCGCAAACATCCGTTCACCCGCCAGCGTGTCGATACTGACGATGACGCGGTCGCTGCCGGGGCCAACGAAGGGATTGGCGCTCTTGGCGTCCTGGCCGCCGACAATCGTGAAGGGCAGGTTGAACAGCACCTGCATCTCGCTCTGCCAGTTGCCCACCAACCCAGCGGGCGGTACGATCAGCACGCGTGTGAGTAGCCGGCGGGAGAGCATCTCGCGCACGTAGAGACCGGTCATGATGGTCTTGCCGGCGCCCGCATCGTCCGCCAACAGAAACCGCAGCCGGGCATGCCGGAGCATACGGTCGTAGACAGCGATCCGCTGGTGCGGCAGAGGATCGATGCTGGCGATCTCGGTGGCAAAGGTCGGGTTGGCCAGGTGGCCGAAGGAAAGCCGTTCACCCTCCACCAGGGCCCGAACCACCTCGGGCCTGGCAGTGAAATCGAGCAACGGCGGTTCGGGAATTCCTAACGGCGCCTCGGGCGTCGCAACACCAAGCTCGGCCCCCTCCTGGCTCAGCTCCAGGATGCGCCGCCAACAGAGCTGCGACGGCCGGGACTTACCGTTCTCCCAGCGGTTGACGGTCGGGAACGAGACGCCAAGCCGTTCCGCCAGGGCTACCTGGGTGAGCCCCAACCGGGCTCGCATGCCTTTGAGTCGGTCCGCGTAGTCGTCCGTCAGCCTGGCGTCCATCAAGAAGCCCGCCTCCAGATTGCATCGATCTGCAACACGAAGCCGACTATAGCGTTTGATATAACGCATGCCAAGGGACCGTTTGGCCAGACACCCCGTGACGGGCGCAGCCCCTGGGCGCTACCGGATGAACTGCTTGCTCTTGCAGACTGCACGGAAGTGGGCTGTGGCCGCCTGGGACAGCCGCCCTCCGCAGTCAGCCGGCAGAGACGCGATGAACACGCCCACCTGATCCAGGCGGTAGCCAGACACGCAATCACCCATCGCCTGTCAGCGTGAAGGTGCGGCCTTCTCCGGCGGCTCCAGCGCCACCTCCGACCGGGACCGTATCGCGAGGGCGCTGGCGATCATAGACGGCCTCAAGGACACCAGCGAGGCCGTCAGCGAGATCCGTAGGGCTCTGGTCTCATAGTTCTTGTCGGGTCCAGCGCTGAGACCCCCAGGAGCAGGCTATTCGGCTGATCAGCGGCGACGGGACGTCCATCAAGCAGCGCCACGAGAGAGCCATTGAGTACCTGGATCAAGTCGCCGCCAAGAGTCCAGAGCTGACGGCGATCGAGAGAATCCTGCGGGGGTAGTGCCCCGAGGTGAGACCTCGATGCGTTGCCTCGGCCCTAGAGAAGTGCCCCAGATCAGTCCTAGGCCAAGGTCCAGTGACTCCGCCCGGCGTGGAGGCGTGTCCCGCGATAGGAGTTCCACTGGAGCGAGCAACTCGCCCCCTAGAATGGCATCTGCGAATACGCGAATGGGCGGGCGGACGATGTAGGCCGACGGACGGCCTCCCCCCGACACCATGGCTCCACCCGCAGGTCCGCCCTGCGACCATGCCGCCGATGGCGGCCCACGCCAGACTGCACCTTCCCAGACGCTTGCGCCAACCAGGCCCCTAGGCGAGCCCCCTGACACCTCCACCAGATGGCTCCATGAGCCCGTGGTGTTCATCCCACTCCACGGCACCCCGGACGAATGGGAGTGACGAAGCAACTCGGAGTGGATCAGTGGTGATGTGTGCTGACTGTGTGATATTGCATATAATGGATAGCGCGCACCAAATACGACAGTTCAGAAAGTTGTACAGAATGGTGAAGCTAATATACCTTATGGCATGGTCAAGATAGCCAACCGTAACACTTTGGTTACCTTTCAATTCTAAGTTCTGGGCACGTTTTTGGCTTTGCTGACAACTCAGAATTTCGAGAACTATAGCGCCTGGTGACCGGCGTACGTTGCGCCAGATGGGCTGCCTGCTGCTGCATCCGCAGCGAGCTTGCAGAGGGACACTGGGTGACCGCTGGAACGGGGCGCACCCTCATGAGCCTGCACTCGCGACAAGACCCCATGGCCTCCCGCCAACGCGGCTGCTATCGACCAGTGGACGAAGCGGCCGTGATGCACCCCGGCAAAGACGGATCAGGGAGAGGTCTCCGCTGTCCAGCATCCCCGGAATCACTGTTCACCATTCCCGGAATCCGCATTGACAGTTAGCGAGCATCCGCACAGAACTGGAGAGGCGAATGGCCAGCATCGACAAACACAAAGCGGAACAGTTTTTCCGTGACAACTACACGCCGACCAAGTGCATCTGCCGGGACAGGGGGCTCGAGGGGTACCTCATCCTGCGTAGTAAGGTCGAGATGGCCCTGCTCGCGCGGCTGGCGGCGGGTGTTCTCGATCCGTGGCAGGGGAGACTCACGGCCACCGATGGAGTGTGTAGGTGTAACGTCAGACTGCCCAGCAGACTTGCATGCGCCGACAAGCAACGGTGGCACGACTGCCCCAGGCCTGGTGAGACCATTGATGGGGGCCCCTGCAACCTGCGCCACTTCGCTACTGATAACTTCTCTACCAAGGTCGATGTCGTGCTGGGCAGGACCCCGACCCGCGACGCGCTGCTCGGGGGTATTGCCGGGGAGACCGAGGGCGCAAGAAACTCGAGCCGGATCGTTCACAGAGAGAATCTTGACTACCCTCTGCGTGAGGTGGACGGCGCTCTGGGCGTGCAGGGTGTGGCATTGGCCGAGTTTCTGTACCTGCTGGAGGATGGATTCCAGCAGAAGATGGGTATGATGCCGAAATGCATCGCGGCGTGTAGGACGAGGCTGGCTGACCGCATGACCAAGATCGTCACGGTTGTTGACGCCAGCCCTATCGGAGTGCGACTAGTTCACCTCTTCTGCCTGCTGTCTGGGGAACTCCGCGAACGCACCGCCGTCGAGCTCCTTGCACACCGGCTCGGGATACGGGACGATGTGTTCGACTACCATAGCTGGTTTGACCGAAGGAGAGGATGGCGGCAGTATGAGGATATGGCGCGCCTGGGGGATGGTGAGCTGGCTCACCCCCTGGACGACAAGGCGTGGTTCCATTGCGCCCACGACGCCAAGGGGATATGCCTGGAGACTATCCACCGGGATCCGCTGAACAAGACGATCCTGCCGATCACGGCATGGACCAAGGAGACGACCGAATGTAGGTACTACCTCAACCTCCCGCCCTGGAAACCCCGTCTGCACGGGCTGGGCGCGATTCTCACCAGCCGGGAGAGGGACGCCACCGTCTTCCTGACTGACACCCCAGAGATGGCGGTGGCCAATAGGCTGGCACCCGCGGGACGCAACGCTGTGTGGGCCTCGTGGTACGGCGAGATGGAGGCTGTTGGCCGAATGGACTGGAGCTGCCTGAAGGGCCGGAACGTCTTCTACATACTGGCGCCGCAGCGCGGGTGCGACCAAGGACCGGCGTACCGGACGGCGTATGCTGTCTACGATGAGCTAGCCCAGCAGAGAGGAACCACGCTCACATTCGTTGAGATCGGCAGCACTGAGGCCGGCCTGGACGGGAATGCCACAGAGCCGGTTGCCATGTCGTCAGAACAGTTCTACGGATATGCCCGCAGTAGACTCGGCCTCGATGCACCGCTTCCCATCAGGGGATTCACGCCCAGAACGATGCAGGATCTGGCTGAGGGGGCGGGTCGGGACCGAGGGTTCCTGCTGGAACCCATCATCCACGAGAGGTCAACGACGCTCGTCTACGCCTGGACGAGCGTTGGCAAGACATGGTTCGCGCTCTGCGTTGGCGTTACAATTGCCCAGGGTGCAACGCTTTTCGGCAGGTGGAAAGCAAAGAAACCGCTGAAGGTTCTCTACATCGACTCAGAAATGGACGAGGACTCGGTGCGAAATCGCATGCGGCTGGTCTCCAGGATGCGGTTCGACGGCAGGACGCTGCGGCGGGACCGCCTGCGGAACATCTTCTACATCTCCAGGAAGCGGTCGCAGGCAGACATCGACACCTTCAAGAAGGACACGCTTGACTTTGTCGAGAGGACGGGAGTGTCGCTGGTCATACTCGACAACCTGACCGCCTTCACGCAGCACGATGACAGTGCCAGGGCCTGGGAGGATATCCACGTCTGGATCGACTGCCTCAAGGAGAAGGGCAAGGGCTGCGCCGTGCTGCTGGTGCATCACGAAAACAAGAAGGGCGACCAGCGCGGCACAAGCGCCACGACGAACGCAGTGGACAACGTTATCCACCTCCGGCCTTGGTCGCCGGCAGAGGCCGACGAGAGTCTCGCCAGCCATCGGACGGGCAAGCCGTCTGCCGCAAGTGCGCTCACGGCCTCGGCGAACCCCGTGGACGGGGAAGTACAGCCTGAGAACGGCGCTCTGTATATGAAGATTGAGGTGGAGAAGGGCCGCGATATCTACGGTGTGGCAAAGCAGATCCTCACTGCGGTGATCAGCCCCAGCAGCAGTCCTCCATACTGCGGCCTGGTTCCAGACAAGGCTGGAGGGGGGAGTCCTCCCGGCGCGACCGCCCCGGGCGAAGCGCCCCGCAAGAGGGGCTACCGGAAGGGGCTGCAGCGGGATGCCCTTATGCAGGCGGCATTGTCTATGCTATCGGACAGGGGTGCCAAGGACGTTGCGCACGAGTTGGGTGTTTCAGTCCAATGGGTCTATGGGATCCCTGGCCGGAAAGACCACCCTAACTGGAAGGCTTCACGCGAGGGCCGGAAGGCCAGCCAGCGCGCCCGGAACGACAGCATTATCGAACGCGCGACGCGCGAGCACCCAAGTGCCATCGCTGCGGATCTCCTGATGTCGCCGACCTCGGTGCGGCGCATCATCGACAAGGCCTGGATCGAGAGGATCGAGATGGCCGCTCCATTCATGGAAGGCAAGTCACCCGAGGACATCGCGAGCGAACTGAAGACCAGTGCCGGGACCATCAGGAGGCTCACCGAAGAGATCAGGCTGAGGCAGGTCGCCAGCCTGCATGGGAATGGCATGGCGGTCACCGACATCGCGAGGAAACTTGGTGTGCCCGCTGAGCGCGTCCAGACGAAGTGCAACGCGATCGAGTCGGCAGATTGGAAGGCGAAGCAGCGTTGCGAAGATAAGGCGAAGGTCGTCCGCCTGCACGCAGAAGGCAATTCGGACGTCGAAGTCATCAAGATGACCGGCCTCTCTAGGCGAACCGTGGTTCGTTGGCTGAATAAGCTTGATCCGAGCAGGCGGAAACCGAAACGGAACACCCCGCCAGCTCCGTCTGCTCCGCCTCCGGTGCCAGGCTGAATACCAGGCGAACGCGAACTCAAACAGGGACGACACTGCAACGCCCCCGTGGCCGCCTCCCGTTGGCAGGCTACGATCGGCATCGCTGCACTTCGGGCAGTCAGCAGTCTTGGTCACCACGCCGAATGCGACGAGAATGCGGCCTGTAATGCCTGGTCTTGTCCCCAAATTCCGTTGCAGATGTGGGGCCACGTGCACCTCTGCATGCATGCCTGCTTCTGGAGGAAAGCGTTGATGCTGTACCGACCCCACGCAGCCATCGCCGGCAGAGCATCTCAACCCTGGGACGCACCAGCCAAGTCCGG
The DNA here is from genome assembly GCA_903933565.1 of uncultured Victivallales bacterium. Taxonomy (GTDB): domain Bacteria; phylum Verrucomicrobiota; class Lentisphaeria; order Oligosphaerales; family JAFGRS01; genus CAILUI01. The sequence continues at coordinate 16,055 of CAIZKT010000970.1, forward strand.
CTCGGCCGTCGTCTCGTCCTGAGCCAGAATCAGGGCGATCACATCCGTGTTGCGGTAGCGTACTGAACTCCCTATCATACGTCTCCTAAGTATCAGCCTTCCTTCATGTTCCATTTTCTTGAAATTGCTGAGACTAATAGCCAGCATCTCCGCGGCCTCTTCTTGAGTCAAAAGCTTCGGCATGACCGCCGGAAGCATCGTTCCATGGGCTGCCAAATGCCGTAGGTTGGCGACTATTGTCTGGAGTTCGTCCAGTGTGAGAACGCCCTCCTCGGCCAACGGCCTGAGCAGCTTGGAAATCAGCGATACGACTCTTGGCGATACGGTCTTTGGCCTGGTGCATGTTTGCATAGCTATTGTTCTCCTGTGCGCTTGTACTGGACGCACAGGATGTCATTGCTATGTAATATTTTACATATATAATTACAGACTTCTACATACCTGCAAAAGGCAGGTTCCTGAAGGCGCTTCAAACCTCACCATACTATGTGCTACGAAATATCGACTATCCCCCAACTGCCTTCCTCGTCCCTTCCCGGGCGTGGACAATAGCTAACGTCTTCGCTGGAAGATGTCTGACGGACAAGACACCCCTGCTACACACGAGGTGCCTGCAGAACTGCTTGCATCCCTGTGGCATTCCCCGCTCCTGTACCGGTGCATATCTTTATAGTAGCCTATTACCCCATCTCCCCTATGCCATATCCCTTTGGCAACCAACGAGAACCCCATAGACACCGCCATAGCATAGTCACACCACCTGGAGAGACGGCAAACGCCCATGACACTCTCAGACAAGCGCGTGACAGTAGCAGCGTACCGATGCGGCCAGAACCACCAAGACGACCGGTGCGTTTGGGCTCCGCGGAACCCGTGAACCTGACCGGCACAAGACTGGGCTACTTCCCAAAGCCCAGCCAAGATCCACGTACGCCATACGTTCTCGCAAGACCACAGGCTGACATGCCCACACCTGGTTGCCCACGTGCTGAGATGCGGACCTGGTCAGACGCATGACACCGATGGTCCCCGAGATCGACGGGCTGGACATATAGCACCCCGCCACCCCGCTCCTGACCTTCACCTGGCCTGACATCCCCCCTATCGACCAGCCACGAACTGTCCGAGAGGCAACGGCAGTCATGGCACCAACAGACGAGTTATCTTTCACTTCGCATCGCAATTGTATACGTCCCCTGCATTTGGCCACCACCCCTAATCGCAAGGAGTCTCGCCATGGCAACCTACGGCACCATCGAGGAACCCATCTACGAAGGCCTACGTGTTCAAGCTGGCCCCGGACTTGCTCTCCGCACTGATATACTCGACAGGCTGTATGAGCGATTATTCAACATGGTCGAAAACCATAGTCGGGTACTCGTGATCCGTTTAGATCTGAGGTATCCCCCAGACAGGCAGTATCCCAACGATAACCAGTGCATGCAGAGGTTCATGAACAGCTTCACAGCCCACCTCAGGCGGGACGGCATTGACTTTCACTACGTGTGGGCGCGGGAAAGATCAGATAATGCACCTAACCCCCACGGCCACGTCCTTCTCCTCTTGGACGGGCGGAAGACTCGGTGCATCGAGGGTCACCTGGGCGATGCGGAAAGGCTCTGGGCACTCGCGTTGGGGGTTCCCGGTAGGCAGGGGTTGGTCTACGACTGCCGGGAGAACCACCGAGCATCTCTGCTCTACGGTGGGACGATGCTCCACCGGAATGACACTGAGGCAGTTCGCCAGTGTTTCTACTGGACCAGCTACCTCGCCAAGACATCGAGCAAGCACCCTCCGCTCCACGTGAAAAACTACGGCTGCTCGCAACTGTGACGGAGCGCATCAAGCGCGTAGGATCTGGGCAGGGTTGTACCACCGGGAACCTGGCAGATGTCGCCACCCCGGGCAAGACGTGCAACCTGGCCCCACGCATCCCACCAGGTCCAGCCACGACTGGCAAACGAGAGGGCGCTGAACCCCTCTCACAGCACGCTCCCCTATGCCCAGTGCCCAATCCAGTGCGGCACTGCAACTACCGCGCTGACATCCGGCTATCCCTTCGCGGCCCCTATGCTCTTCTGTGCTTGATCCAAGTCCGTCAGGGTCTCTTGGAGCTTCTTCCGCACGGCGGGCAGGTCATGGCTCTTCTCTACCAGGCGGATCAGGTGCTTCAGCCCTGTGCGGATCGGGTTGGCCTTCGGTCCACGCTTTGGCTTGCCTTTCGCCAGGTCAGGACACTCTTCCTTGTACAGGTCATAGAGACGCCTGCCGTCATTGATCACCTGATCCAGCAGCTTCCTATCCTTCTTCTCCAGGGCTTCGGCGTAGCGAACATAGGTAGCAGACACCCCGAACAGGTCACCGACGATCGAGGTGGTCTTAACCGTCTTCTTCCGTCCCCGACGCACCCCTGTGTCCTCAGATGAGGGCAAATTTGCTCCCTCTCCATCCAACGTCTTCGCAGCAATAGCGTCTCGGATCTTCTGGACGCGCGCGTCCTGCACTTCCTTCCTGATGAGAGGCAACGCCCTCAGTGCCACGACCGCCTTCTGTGAGGCAGTCAGGTTCCGGCGTTGGAGGTTGCGTGCGATCACGAAGTCCAGTGCGGCTTGGTCGTCAGCGAGTTCAGCCACCTTAAACTTCGGCTCGATCCCCAGTTCCTGACACGCTCTGAGCCGGTGCCGACCATCGAGGACCTTGCCTTGGTACAGCGTGATGGGCTCCTGCTGGCCACTCGCCTGTATGCCCTTCTTCAGGTCCTGGAACTCGTGCTTCGACATCTTGGGCAGGAGGTCAGCATAGGGGTGGAACTCATACGTTGGGGGCGTCGCCTGAGTGGCGGGCGTAGCCTTTGGGGCCTTGGGCTTCTTCGGAGTGGTCATGCTGGAGTCCTCGCTGCCAGTTGGCAGGTAGTATTGGCAGGGCATACAGGACACATGGCACGAATATACGGGTGACTCTATATGACCGCAACGCTGCCGACCGAATCAAGACTGGTCACGCCCCGATACACGGTCGTTGCCGTCATCCCTCAAAGTCCGTGATGATCTGCCCTCTCCTGTTACGCATAAAGTTATTTTTCAAATACTCGTCACATAGTGTGTATCGAGTCGCCGATCGCACAGCAACGTTACGTCAAGGAGAACTGCATGATTGTTGAAACCACTTACGAGCAAGACCACAAAGGATTGCCCATCAGAAAGAAGCCTGGTCACTGCTCCCGTTCTGAGATCCTGGATAGCTTGCGCCGGCGAATGCGCTGTATGATGGACCGCTATGGCATGTTCCGCGTCGTGGAGTGGGACATTAGGTTCGAGCCGACTGCATTCGACTCTGGCAGCCATGAAGACTGTCCCATTACTGCGTTCAGCACCCAACTCTCTGACTACATGAAGCAGAAGGGCGTTGAGTCACACTACGTCTGGGTCAAGAAGGGCGGAGAGTGTGCTTTCGGCGGCTGTTACGCCTTTGCCATGATGCTTGTCGACACGGACTGCGACCCATACCTCGACCTGTACTACGCCATGGCAGAGGAACTTCTGGGTCAGGGCGATGGAGAGGTCTGGGTGGATTCGGTCAGCGGTTACTGCGATGATGATGATGACCAACACTGCCAGAGCGCTACTGGTGACATTACCGGCAACTGCAGCCTGAGAAGCTCCCGCAGTTACACGTCGGTCCTCAAAGCGCTTTCCTGCATGGCTCGCACTGCTGTGACGGACAGTGTGTCCACTCGCCTAGTTGACTTCGGGTGTTCGCCACTGTGCAGGCATGATGCATCGCTGGGACCGTGTGCCCGATAGCACGGCTGGGATGATGGGTTCGCAGGCCAAGCCCCCGGGTGCTTGGAGGCGTCAAGGTACGAAGCCCGCTAAACAGTTGGTTGGAAAGAATGGAGAAAGAAAGTATGCAGAAGCTGAAGGATTGTCTAGCCAGAGTTTACGGTTCTCCTTTAGGTAAGGCGGTCAATGACCCGCATGGTGATGATACCTATATGGTTGAGAGTCATGGCCGGAGCCATTCATCCGCGTGCAGGATATTTGCCACTGTACGGCGTGATGGACTGGTGGCTATATGTCTACGTGGAGACATTCCTCTAAGTTCCGAGGTAAGGTCGTGGCTTCGCATGGCTGGTGCTGAGATGACGGCAGGCAAGGTAGTGGACGTCGTGTTCGAGGTGACGCCGAACAGCGTGTCGCGCTTAGAGGATCTTGCCTACGCTATTGCCTACGCTGAGCATTCGGATGAAGGTGTCTACGATGAGGCTAATAACAATGATCGATGCCCTCGGTTAGCGCGAGCCATTGGCCGACTTCAGGGCATACTGGATGAGCACTGGACAACGGAGAAGTTACGCTCGAATCGGGAGTAGCAGCAGTTCATCTGTCTTGGCTGGCCCCACTTCCGCTGGAGTCTGGCGTTCCCATGGTTGCCTGGTGATTGCGTCTGCGCGATGCGATGTGCGTTTCTGGTTGTGTGTGTGAATTACACTGTCGGTAGATAATAAGGACCATACCCATGCACGAAGATGAGTTGAAACGGCGGTTGTTTGATCATTTTTGCTTCGCAGATAGGCGTGTCAAGAATTTTGACAGAGGTAGAACGTTCTTGGTTGATGACCGTGGCCCGGATGACCACAACGCCTATGGCCATCGCTATCTTTCGCTTTGTATGGTGTTCGCACAGGTAAATGGTCCTGATGTTGTAGAGGTACAATTGCTCGGCAATGTCCCCGTAAGCTTCGATATCGAGAGTTGGGCTAGCAGCGTCGGGGCGAGTCTTACGATAGGCAAACAGTCGAGCCTGGTATTTACGGTTGCTCCGAATCGGTTGCAGCTTCTTGATCAACTGGCTAACCTGCTTGAAGAAATCGTGCATTACGACGCGCCGCGCTACCCTGTCCCGAGTTGGAAATATGCTTGTCCTAGAACAGCCGAGTCCCTGCGTCGGTTGAAGCGGGTGCTGCAGCATCATTGGATGCCTGTTGGCTGAGGTCCGCGGCTTGCTATTCAGGTCATGCCTGGGCAGGATAACCTCATCCTGCCCAGGTAGTTCTTGCTCTCCTCCTGACGTGAGGCGAACCCGTTACAGGCAGTACCGAGCATCTTGCATAGGCACTGCGGTACACCCTTTTTGGGGCACCATGTAGAGTACCCCATCCCCCCTCGGAATCGGCCCTATCCTGGCTGAACCGCGTCCACCTGGCCTGGTGAAATCCAGCCTATTGCGTCCAAGGTCGAAGATTCCGATTTTCTCAAGGTTGGCTAAATCGAGGCACGGAGTACCATCGATCCACGGAGCCATGCTCCTGGCTGTCGGGCCACTGATCGCTGAGACTCTGACACGTTCTGTGCGCAATGCTGTCGTCGCACGTAGGCGGATCCTTGACGGGATGGCTGCTAACGTGGTCGCCATCAAGAGCGGGACCAAGAACGGCCAGCCC
>CAIZKT010000971.1:0-15079 GCA_903933565.1 uncultured Victivallales bacterium
CGACGAACCGGGTCCCCTGGGTCCACCAGTCCCCGGTCAGCCTCGGGAAATGCGTGTCCCCGGTGCCGGTGGCCCCAGGAAGGACGCTCCAGTCCCAAGCGGGCAGAACGTCGCGGTACTCATTGCCGTGCCTCACGATCCAGGTGAGACCGTACGGGAGCCAGCGCCCCTTCAGGTTCTCCCCGTTGCCGCATTCCGTGCCCCAGGTGCGCGCCGAACACGTCTTCACCGAGAGGTAGAAGCCCGCCTGCTGCTGCACCATGAAATCGCTGCGGTGGAAAAACCGGTTTCCCCAGACCGGCGGCGCCCCTTCGCCACGAATGTGCCTTGCCAGGGTCAGATAGTCGCCTGCATGCCGGGGTTGGAGCTCGGCCAGGCTGTCCAGAACCCCGGCAAACATCCTTGAGGAAACTCCCGGGCGCGTGATCGTCCGGCCGCAGGCGCTCAGGTCGAAGAAGGGACCGCGGATCATCCAGCGGTTGCCTTCGAGCATCAGGAACCGCAGGAGTTCGAGCTGCTCCTCGCCAAAGGCGAACTCGGTCGCCCGGACGAGTTCCGCCCAGGTGACGGCGTCGGCGAGGAAAGACTGACCGTAGCTGCCGTTATAGAGCTGAGCGCCGTGCTGGTGGAAACTCCCATCCACCTGGACCCCCTCGGCGTCGGTGAGTCGCAGCGTGTCGGCGAGGTCCGCCAGGCCCTTCCGAATGAGCGCCAGCTCTCGGGCCAGTATCCCGCGCCAGACGATTTGCTGCGTGATCCAGGTACGGTTGGCGCCGGTGAAGCAGGGCTCCGTGGCCAGTTCCCGGATGATGCGCTCCAGCTCCTCCGGCCGGAGCACGTCGTGAAGGAGGAGGCCGATGCGGGCCAGGGCGTGCGGCTTGCCGATCTGGTTGAACCACCAGTTCCGACTGACCGGGTTCCGCGCGAACCCATAGCGCAGACCTCGCGTGATGACGTCGATGACTTCGGCCTTTTGGAAGAGCACATGGCCTTCCTGGCGATAGGCCACGGCGGCTTCCCTGAGCCGCTGCAGGTGGCCCATGGGCGCCCAGCTTCCCATGGCAGGATCGTCGTAGGCAATGTCAGCCCAACTCCCGTCGGGGAGCATCTGGGCCAACTGCTTCGGTAACGCCGGAGAAGGCGAGTCGCTCAGCAGTGAATGGACGATCCGCTCGCGGATGATGTCGACAGTGTCCTGCTCATGGGCTTTCATGGCTGGCCTCCAGACGTCAATACCCGCTGGACTACGGCACCCCAGTCCAAGTTGGTGAACCGCTCCAGCCAGTCCATGGTGCGCTGGTGCGTGTCGGTCGTCAGCATGGTGTACTGCGGCTCCTGCGCTCCTGCCTTACGGAAGCTCGACTGGAGCGACGTCCAGGGCGGCGACGAGCGTGGTCGTTGTCCGGCCCTCGCACTCCCAGGTGATCTGAAGGTCCCGGACGCTGCCGTTGAAGAGCGTCAGCAGGCGCCGGCCTCTCAGGACGTGGACACGGTGGCGGACCGTTGGCGCCGGGTCCACCAGGCGGACGAGGCCATCCTGCCGCTCGCCTTCGAGGTATAGCTCCTCGTGTCTGGCCACGGCGGCTACGCCCGCGGCGTAAGCGTGCAGGAAATCGGCATCCATGAGCTGGCCGGGGAAGCCGAGGTGGCCTTTGGCGCCGCTGGCGGCCGCACCGACCAGCTCGAAGCGCAGTTCGCGGGCGCTGATCTGGGCGTAGTTGTAGTTGCGGTCGTAGATGCCGTCGATGTTCTTCATCAGGAATGGGGTGGTCCACACAGGCTTCTTGAGGTGGCGCGCGGCGTTGTCCACGGTGTCAAGGAACTGCGCGCCCTCGATGTTGTAGGTGCTCACCAGATGCCCATCGACGTACGGCTCGTAGAGCAGGCTGTTCATCGGCGATTCGGTGACAGACGCGGGAGCCGTACCGTCGGCCGCGAGCGGGTAGTCGTAGGCCCAGAGCTTCATGCCTGGACGCAGCTCCTGCAGGAACTGGCGCATGCGGCCGTGCAATTCGGCGGCGACGTCATTGCGGAAGCGCGACCATTCCGCGTAGTGCTCCTGGACGATGACCGGTGGCGTAAGGGCCTGGTCGAGCGGGATCTTGGCGCGCTTGCGGAACTCGGCGATGGTGCTGGGATGGAAGTCAGAGCGCGAGACGCTGCCGTCACCCCAAAACTCGATGTCCGCCAAGGCGTCCGCCGCGCTGTCGGGGAAGCCGCGCAGCTTCTGCTTGAGGCGGGCTTTGTAGGCGGCATGCACGGCCGGATCGTTCAACGCCGCGCCCAGCGCGATGAAGTGCTGCGTGGGCTGCCCCTCGAAGGTGACCGCCAGCGGTGGGCGCTGACCTTCCGGCAGCGCGCGGTAGGTCACGGGGTCGGTGAGGTCCGACATCACGGCCAGCGCGGGCTTGAAGCCCAGCTCGGTCATCACCGGGACGGCATAGCCGTGAGTCTCGTGCATCGAGCCCCGGCGCACACCGGCATCCACGTAGGTCCGGAGGAGCTCGCGCTGCGCCGCGGTATCGCGCACATTCAGCCAAGGTAGGCCCCAGATACCCACGGCGAACCCCTTCAGCTCGGGAACCGGCACGATCGGCGGCCGCACGGCGAGCTTGAGCGTGCGTGCTTCCCCCGTCTGGTCGCCCAGGAAGGTGCGGATCACGAGACTGTCCTCGACGCCGGGCTTGGCATCGGCTCGCCAGACGGTGAACAGGCCGGTATAGGGGTTGGGCTGGTTCCCGGCCTGCCAGCGCTGCCAGGGGTAGGGATCGGTGAAGGTATAGACGCTCCGTCCCGCCTGTCTGGCCACGGCCCGCGTCGGCTCGAGGGGCTTCTCGCCGTAGCAGGCCATCTGCGCCGTGCGCAGCACGAGCCAGTCCGGCACCTCGATTTCCAGCCGCGTCGGCGCCTTGCTCTCGCGGTCACCGTAGAGATGCAGGTTGAACGCGCCGGCCTGCCCCGCCGGGACCGCGATGAGGGCCGGCGTGGCGTCGATGGCCGCGATCACGTCGGCGGGGAAGAGGCGGAATCTCACGGGCAGCGGCGCCTCGGGGCTGACGATCTCGTCGGCCTGTGCCGGCCGCAGCCAGGCGTTGTCGAACACGGCGCTGCCCTTGCCGTTGTTGGCGAGCAGCAGCCGCACCTGGGCCGTTCGGGGCTGCAGCGCAAAGGAGGTGCGATGCTCGCGCCAGCCGGGTTTGCCGGCGGAGCCCGCGCCGGCGCTCGTCTCGAGGATCTCGCCCTTGTCGTCGAGCTGTTGGACGTTCAAGGCCGGTACGCCGTCGGCCAGTCCCATGGCCTGCACGACGAGGGTCCAGTCGCGCAGGGCGCCGAAGGTCGCGCGCGGCAGCAGGCGTGCCGCGCTGAACCCGACCTGGCCGCGCAGGTGGTTGACCCGCACGGCGCCGGGGTCGGTAAAGCCCTCGGGCTCATGCACCACCTCCGCCTGGCCCTCAAGCCCGTGAAAGGCGTACACCCGCCAGGCGTCGCGGGCCCCGGCGGCGTCCCCGAAGTCATCGCGCCAGGGGGCCGTGACCTCGACCTCCTCGAGGCGCGCGTCGTCACACCACACCTTGCCCTTCAGCGCCTTGCTGAGGAACTCGACGTCGATGAGCGTAAGTTTGCCCTCGGGGTACTCGCCCGCGGCCGGCGCGGTCCAGAAAGTCTCCAGGTACTGCCAGCACCCGGGCTGGGGCATGACCTGGTTGGGCACGCTACGGCTGTCCGCCCAGGCCTCTTTGCCCGTGGCCTTGGAGAGGACCTTCGGTTGCATGGCCAGGGTGATCGCTCCAGTCGTTTCCGCCTGTTCGGCCCTGACCCACCCCGAGAAGCGGTAGACGGCGCCGGGTCGCGCCGGGAGTTTCCGCTGCCACACCCCGTTGAGGGTGCCGGCCAGGCACACGGAGTGGACATCGCGTCGGCCGTAGTCATGGTCGAAGACAAAACGCCCCGGATCGCTGTCCGGCTTCCAGGTATACCAGCCCTGAGGCATAGCCGGGTCGGCGGACTCAGGCGTGTCGAAGCTGTCCGCCAGGATGGTCTTGCGTGCGGACAGCGCAAACGGCGGCCGGCGCAGGACCTCGTCCGGCAGAGCGGCGCGCAGGGCCGCGGCGTCCGCCTCGACCCGGAGACCGGTCACCAGGACCGCCGTATGCACCGCCGCACTCCAGCCCCCGACGATACGCAGCAGGCTCATGGGCGCGGCGTCGAAAGGCAGCGGGTCGGTCTCCTTGTCGAACACGGCAACCCGACAGCGCCCCTGTGGGCTGACGCCGTCCCATTCCCAGGCAAGCTGCCACGGGACCCAGACGTCGTCGAGCAGCACATTCGGCAGGTCGACCGGACTTGCCTGTTTGCCTTCGAGCCGCCGGTGAACGCTGCAGGTGCCGGTCGAACGGCGTCCGTTCAAGAAAAACCGGGGCCCGCCGGGGCCGCCCAGAAGCTGCACGGCGAAGTAGGCATCCGCCGCATTAGGCGCCCCGGCGTGTAGGCGGGGGATGAGGACGAAGCCGCTGACGCGCCCCGAGCGCGGCAGATCGAGCGTCGCGTCAAGCGTGGTGGCGCCTTGGGGGTCGTTGTCGTGGAGCAGCAACGCCGTACGGCCCGCAGCTTCGCTGCGCTGCAGCGTGTTGCCCGGGCCGCCTGGCCCCAGCTTCATCTGCTGTGCCCAGGTGTCGGACGCGAAGTCCTCGGTGAGCACAAACCCAGCCGTCTGACACGACGCCCGCGTCGTAACGAGGGCCACGATCAGGCCAACCAGAACGATGCCGTATCTCATTCACGTTCTCCCAAGCAGATGGTATCTATGATGTTCTGCCCGTGCGGTTTCACTCTCTGACTCCGTCGTCGGCTCTCGGAACGCCCGGCCCCTCTTCGCGTGGAGCCAACGCCAAGACCGCCGCGTCAAAGAACGCGCGGATGCGGTTCATCTCTTCGGGATACAGCGTCAGCGCCATGTAGTAGTTTTCGGCGCCGAAATAGCTCTCATTCTGAAAACTGGCGGCACGGTTGAAGGAGTTGGGAATCCAGAGGATATCGCCGCCGATGTCCGCCTGGCCGTCTTTGTAGCGGGCAAGGTATTCATCATAATGCAGGTGGAAATTGAAGTTTCGATGGACTTCAGGCAGGCCTGGCAGTTTGGCGATGTCATCGAGTATCGCTTCCGGACTGTCAAAGCGGCTGCTCTTGTGGATGTCCACCTGCGCCCCGATTGCGGAGTCCGCAGTGGGCAGGATCAGCCCGATGATCACGTCCACGCCCAGGTTGCGGAAGGCGCACATCGCCACCCTGCGCGGATCACGCCAGAACTCGTCCACAGATACCCCGGCCGCCGCCGCCAGAAACGGTGGATGCCGCACAAAGCCGCCGACCACCGGTAGCCGATCCTTCTCCTCAAAACCAATCGCCTTGACGGTTCTTTCTTTTCCGTTCATGCGGTGATCTTTTGGCTTGTCGATCTTCCTATATTCCCATGTTGTCAGAATTCGGACTTGCCGCCGCCCGCTCCGGAACGCCCCCATATTCAGTGCTGGATTGAGACGCCGCTTTCCTCAGGGCGACATTTCTTGCTGTTCATGAATCTGTCCTTTGGTTTGACTTGTCGAGCCCTTCTTATGCGCTCTCCGGAATGAAATGTGCAGTGAACGCCAGGCCAACCTCGCCAGGCAGGCGGCAGGAGACGACGAATTCGAACGGCCGTCCGGCATCCCCATCTGGAACCCCGACGCGCCAGGCCTGCCAGGTGGCCGGGTAGGTCTTGTCGGGAAGAACAGGCGTCAGGGCGAGCGGCGAGCCGGTCAGGGCGCACCGGGCTCGGAAGAAAGCGCCCATGCTGCCGGTCGGCACCGCCCTGCCTTCGCAGGAGGCGGTCGCCGCAAGCGCCAGCAAGCCGGCGCCCGCGGCGGGCATTGAACCGGAAACGGCGAACCCGCGCCAGGCGTCCGAAATCGTCTTGACCTCGTCGTAATTGGCGGCGGTGGCGGTGGCCGCGGCCGTCTTCGGAAGGTCGGGATCGGTCGTTCTGACCTCCACCGGAACGGCAACCGTGGCATTCCGGAAGTTCCGGCAGCCGCTCAGCTTCGGAAATACGGAGGCGAGAGACGGCGTGCCGCCATCGATCGCCAGCTCGTAAAGCGCGACCTGGAACGGGCGCAGGCAATCGGCCGGTTCAGAAAGCTCTCCCGGTTCCGGGTAGTGACGGAAGACCCTGACCGCCGTCGCTGCCGCCGCCAGCCCGAACGCGCTGGGCTCGTCGAAGCTGACCGCATAGTCGCGCCAGCCGAAGTTGTTGACCGCGACGAAAGCGCGCTGCGCATCGGAACAGAGATACCCGTAGGGTTCGGTTTTCCACGGGTCGCCGAGAATCGGCCGCGAGTTGCGGAAACAGTCCGGGCGGGCGCGCAGGAGCCGCATGAAGCCGGCCAGGTCGCGCTCGTCACCGTCCTCGAGCGCATCCTCCCCCATCCAGGGCTGGAAGAGCAGGTTGCCCCGGCAGAGATCCATGACGGCCGCCTCCCGCCAGCGCTCCTTGCCGATGGAGCTGTTCCATGGCCAGCGGGACAGCCAGACGCCGAGCGAATCCTTGCCCAGCTTCGGCAGGTCGGCCATGAACGCGGTGCCCTGGTCCAGGGTGACCGTCACACCGTCGCGGGTGTAGAGCGACGGGGTCGGTGAAGGTGAGGAGGCCTCGATCTTGAGGCCGCATTCGAACTGCGTGTCGCCGTACAGCAGCCACCAGGGCGAGCGGTAGCCCCAGTAAAGCATGATGAACACCTCGGGGCAGGCCTCGTCGAGCGCGGTGAAGAACTCGATGACGCTGTCGTAGATCGCCGCAGTGGAGTAGAGGCCCGGCCAATGGCCGTGGCTCTGGTTGTGGCAGGTCGAACCCAGGTTGTCGAATTTCAGCAGCCGCGCCCCGCCCTCGCGCACGTGCCGCAAAAAGGCGCTCCGGAAGATCGAACGCACCGGCTCGGCCGCCCGGCAGATCGGCGCATAGCCCCAGCCCTTGTCAAACCCGCGGGCGGCGTAGGACGGCTGACCGACCAGGCAGTTGAGCACCAGGGGGTTGAGACCGACGTGCCAGCGGGCAAATCCGGAACTGTCGATCCACAGGCCATGCCGCGCCCCGGTTGCCGTCAGCGCCTGCCGCGCCCTGTCGAAACCGTCGGGAAAACGGTGGTTGAACTTGACCAGGTCGGCCGCCGGATCCTGCCAGAAGTCCACCGAGACCAGATCGAACGTCGTACCGGTGCGGTCGCGGAAGGCACTCAACCACTGTGCATAACGCAGGCAGGTCTCCTCCGAGAGCTCGTCCTCAAGCAGTTTCTCCGGCTCGACCATCGGCCAGCCGCCGAACATGGACATGATGGCGTAGGGCCGGTCGTGGCCGCGGCGCACCCGCCGCGTGCGCGGGGTGAGGTGTTCGAGAAATGCGGCGCGGGCGCCGCCCGCGTCGGCCACGCCCAGCACGGTGTTCATGCAGGAAAAACGCTCTCCCGGCCGCAGCAGGGCACCCGGAAACTGGCGCAGGCGGACGCGTCCCCCGGCGCCCATGGCCCACCCCGCCGGGTGATCGAGGGAGAGGAAGAACGCACCGTCGGCGTAGACGGGGAACCCCATGTCGCCCTCGGTCACGACTGCGCCGGTCGGGTAGTCGCCCAGGCAGAGGTTCGTCAACCGCACCGACTGGCTGCCGGTATTGACCAGCGTGACCGACTTCAACAGCGTACGTCCGGCGTCGGCAGGGCGGTAATGCAGTTCCGCCTTGAGCGGCGCCTCGGCGGCGGCCAAGATCACGCGCAGTTCCGTGCCCGCGGCCCCATCGAGGTTGAGGCACGACTCGATCGCGAATGAGAGCTTGCACATCGGTCGTTCGCCTACTTCGACCTGCTGGAGATACGGTGGCTGGGTGACCTGCTGATAGGGCAAATGGTGCGCATGGGCGGGATCGAATTCGTCGAGCCGTTCGCTGCGGTCGATGGCTCCGCCAAGCTGCAGTGCCAGGACGTTGACCTGGCCGAAACGCAACGCCGCGTAGGCCGGGTCGCCAGGTCCGACGACGTAGGCGCCGGGCTCGAACCAGCGGCCGTCAACCCGCCGCTCGCCAAGCAGCGCGCCGTTGACAAAGACCCGCGTGTGGCGGAAATCCCCGATCCCGAAACCGCCCAGTCTGAAGGTCAACGGTTCTCCCGCGGCGGACTCGGGCAGGAAGACGCGGGTCCGCGCCCAGGCCCAATAGGTCGTATCCGCGACCAGGAAGAACAGCCCGGTGGCGGCGGGCCAGCGCGCGGCGTCCGCGAGGTGCTCGTGGATATCCGGATAGTCGAAGCGGTGATAGCCGGCCTTGAAGCCGCTCTCCGCCTCCGGCGCGACCGGCTCCCGGTCGGTGCGCTGAAAGTTCCAGCCCTCGATCCAGATGCGGTCCTTGGCCGCGTCCACCTCGACCTCCAACTCCGCGCCGCCGCCCAGGTCGAGCGTCTGGCCGGTCCGCTGGTTCCGCCAGCGCAACGCCTTGAGGCCGTCGCGTGTGTCGAGCTCAAAGGCGAAAGCGTCGGAACAAACTACCGGCAAGTCTTTGCTGAATGCCTTCTGTCGAGCAGTCATTTTAAGGCTCCTTTAAGCTCAGTTTTCTTGCGCCCAAGCCGGATATTGTCGAGAAAGATGCGTACTCCTTCCTTCTCCTGGCCGTAGCTGAAGAAGTAGAAGTTGTTAACCGCGCTCAGATCAAGGTACGAGTCGGCCCTGGGCGTGCCGGGCATGCTGGTCAGGTACGCCAGAATGAAGTTCTTGTTCCAGCCGGGCTTGAGTTTCGGGTTCCCGTAATAGTAAAACCTGCGTTTGGCGGCCTGATCCAAGGCAGAGTTGCCGGTAGGACTGAATCCCTCGCGCAGCCGGTCGGACTCGATGCGGACTGACCATTTGAGCTCGTCTTGGCCGTCGACGAAGATATCAGCGCGCAGTTCCGCAAACTTCGACCAGTCGCTCAGCTCGCCCGCCTTGAAGGTGACACCCTGGTCGGCCTCCGGTTTGCCCTTGGCCAGGGTCAGGCACAGGGCGGACCGCCCTTCGGTCGCATTCTCGGCGACTACGGCGACACCGCAGGTCTTAGGGGTCATGGCGGGCGTGTCCCGGGGGCCTTCAAAGGATGAGAGTAGCACCTCTTCACCCGTAAGGATGACCGTGCCGAACTTCTCCAAGTCATGGAAATGGCCCGTGAGCAGCGGCGACAGGGAGCTGCGCTGGTCGGCGCTCTCCTTGCCGTCCGGCTTGAGCACACGCGAACGGCCGACGTTGGCCACCAGTGCCGCGCCTTTCTCGGCTTTGAATTTTAGCGCCTCGAAGGGGATGGCCAATTCGAGCACCCAGGAATCGGCGTTGATTCTTACTCCGATTTCGGCCTGACTTTGCCAGGATTTGTCCGACTTGGCGGCCACGTCATAGGAGACATAGGCGATGTCCGCGAGCGCTCCGGCCGGGTTGATCATGAGCTGGAAATAGTTCTTGCGGTCGCCGCTGGGGTTGAGGAAGACCTCGACCGAGCTCTCGCGCCATATTTCCGTATCATCCTGTTTGCGAGGCTCGAACTGCATGTCCTTGATTCGGTCTTCGAAGCATTCGCAGGCCACGTATAGCCGACTCTCCGACCAGAGAAGGCGGACGGTCGTCCTGGCCTTGGTGGCGGCCCCCTTGCTGATCGGGGTCAGGCTGAGCGGCTCAGCCGTTTGCCAGACAGGCTCGTTGAGGACACCGTCCAGCGTCACTGCCGCGGCGGGTGCGGCCCGGTAGCGGAGGCTGTCGGGGCTTATCATCGCCATGGTGCGTAGATAGGCCAGACGCTGCTCGATGCGCGCACGCACCGCTTCCTTGAATTTCCCTGCTGCATTGATCTCGAGATAACGCTTGAAGGCATCCTCGTAGCCCGCCAGCACTTGGACACGGTCGAAGGGCCAAGTCCGCTGCCCTTGACCGCAGTACGTCCGGCGGAGGCTCGGCTCCAGGTGCAGCAGCGCCGAATCCACCGGAATGCGCTCGCGGGACACGTGTGCACGGTGCCGGGGATCGGCCGCCAGCGCCTCGGCCTCAGCCAAGAGCTTGCGTGCCATGATGAAGAAATCCAGGTCGAGATGGGCCTGATAGTAGGAATCCCGCCCCTTATCAAGAAACGCGGTGTTCAGTTTCGGGCCGCACTCGTCTTGGCGCTTCTCGATGTAGGCGAGGAGCTCCCGCATCTTGCCCGCCGCCGGTCCGTAGTAGCCGGCGAAGAAGACCTCGAGCAATTCCTGCTGGTCCCGCTTCAGATCATGCGTGAGCTTGAGCCCGAGCCAGACTCGCAGAGGCTGGAAGCTCTGCACGTCGTCCCCGTAGCTACTGTCTGACTTCTCCAGCCCCGTCCAATACTGGCGGTACCAATCGTTGCAATCGAGAAAAAGCGCCCTGACATGGTTCGCCTGGAAGTATTCCAGATCCGGCCTCAGGCAACGGATGTTCACCAGGGGCGCATAGAAGCCGCGAGTGTTGCCGTCGAAAAAGTTGCCCACGTACTGGCGCCAATAGTCCCAGACAGCGACATGCTTCGCGATCTTCCCCCAGGGCTCAATGAGCGCCCGGCGGTGTCGGTTGCGCTCGTTCGTAAGCGGCACGGTGAGTTCGCTGGCTTCCGGCCCGGTGTAGTAATCACACCAGCGGATGAGCACGTTGTCGCGCGGGCGGATTCGTTTCGGTGCTTTCTCGGTATCCATATAGGCGAAGGTCTGGAGCAGGATGTCGGGAAAGTCGGATCGGAGCCGGTCCGCGATCTCGTTGATGAAGTCGATCAACAGCCCGCTGTCCGCCTCCTCGCGCGCTATGATTGTTTGGCAATCCGGGCAGAGGCAGCCCACAGGTGCGCAGTCGTTCGGCGACACGTCATAGATGGTCGGCGCGGGCAGCCCGCGCTTGGCCGCGTTCTCACGGTCGGCTCTGATGGCGCCACGGAGTTTCTCGATGACGATGCCGCGCCCCGCCGGGCTCGAAAGGCAGAGGCTGAACCACGAGTTTTTCGTCCCCCGTCCGTCGGTGTTCCGGTAGAGCGTCCCATCCGCCTTCCGGCAGAGGGAGAAGTACTCAGGATGGTCCTTGGCGTACTCGTCCGGGTCAATGAGCGCGCCGAATGTATGGGCGAAATTCGGATGCCAGCCCAACTTGCGATACCGCCCCGTCAACGGATCGTCGATGTAGCCGGGATCCATGTTGTTGAAATCCCAAAACCGGGCCGCGAAACTGGACCGTTCTGCGGAATCATTACCGTCGAAGAAAAAACCGCCTTGCGTGACCACGTGCCTGTAAAGGGGGAATGTGGGGCGCCCATTCATCTCCGGCGCCGCCATCTCAAGCGTCGGGCGTGAAGGGATGACTTCGGTAACCGGGTCAAGCCAATGCACCCCCACCCGCCACTCGAGAAATTCGTAGGTCGCGTTCACCGTGCCGCGCGGGCGGCCACCGCTGATGACGATATCGTCGCCGAAGGTCTTGACGACCCACTCCTCCGGCCCGAGCCTGGCGCCGTCGATGCCTTTGCTGGCGGCGAACGTTGTCCAGCCCAGGTAGATGGCTTTCGCCGGCTTCACCGCCGCAGACTCCGTGGCTACCTTGAACTCCGCACCGGTGACCTTTTTCAGGTACTCGCAAAGCTCCTTTGCGGCGGTCTGCTCGGCCGGGATCGGATCGGCACCCATGACGATCGCATACGCCGTCGTCCCGTTCTCCGCCAAGGTAAGTGCCGTTGGTTCTTGCCCCTGGCATCTGCTTGCTCCCACTATCAGTGCCAGTCCCGCCAGCGCGACCGCGGCGAACATCGACAGAAGTGCGTTCCTCATCATGTTTGACCTCCCGAACCGATTATCACTTTCTGTCACAGAGGATCATCTGGCCTCTGGTGTCCTCGATCCCCCTAACTATAGTTGACAGTTGCCTTGGTCGAATCCGCGGAGGGTTGCGTTACAGGCTGAAACAGGATACAGAAAGTGATCTTCCATGGGGCTTGACGGACACGAGACCTTACGCTCCCCCGGCCCTGGCGGCCCGGCTCCCAAGCCCGTTGATCAGGACAGGTTGCGGATCGAGGACTGCCAGCCGGAGATTGCCCTGGCCGGCTACTACCACTTCCGGCGGGCGGCGGCGTTCCGCTACCGGATCGAGCGCAGCCACCATTTCATCCTGGTCGAGTCGGGGCGCCTGGGGTACAAGGCGGCCGACGGACACGGCGGCCAGGCCCACGCCGGTGACCTGGTCTGCTTCCGCCCAACTCCGCGCCACGAATACGGCACCAGTCCCGGAATCCGCTTCTACCAGATCCACGCCCGCCTGGCGCCGCCCCCGTTGGACGAGGCGACGCCGCACCTGGCGGGCGTCGGCGCCCTGCCCGAGTGCATCCACACCGGCAATGAGTTCCAGCAGATAGTGGACCGCTTCCAGGACATCTGCCTGCATATCGAGCGCGTCCACGAGCTGGCCGTCCTCAGGACCCGCATTGCGGCGCTTGAACTGCTGGCGGCGATTGCACGCCTGACCGTCGCTTCGATCGAACCAGGGGGGGGCGATCTCTGGCAACGGATTCGCACCTCCCTGGATCTGGCCGCACGCCGCCCGGTCCACATCGCCGAACTGGCTCGCAATGCCAATATCAGCCGTGAGCATCTCATCCGCGGCTTCCGCAACCGCTACGGCATCACCCCGAATGCCTACCACAAGCAGGCCCGCCTGGCCGAAGCCGCCCGCCAACTGCGCGCCGGCCAGCGCCCGGTCAAGGCCATCGCCTACGATCTCGGTTACCGCGACAGCCACTCGTTTTCGCGCGCCTTCCGCCAGCACTGGGCAGTCCCTCCCAGCCACTATCGAGACGCCCCGCCCCCCGGGGAACCGGCGCCAAGCCGAGTCCCGGTCAACACCCACCTGACCCCGCCGGGCAAGGGCACCCGCCCCATCCTGCAAGCGGCCCTCGAAATCGAGGAGGTCGCTCTCGGCGACAGGCCGAGCTGGTCGGAGCCAACCTGAACGCAGTCCGCAGGAACAGCAGCCAAGTCCTGACCGACAGAACGGCGAGGAAGGAAAGAGACGCATCCGGCGACTGCGCAGCCTTCCTGGCCTGCCCATGGCGGGCTTGTCCCGCCGGGGTCTTCCGACGCGGCAACCGATCGATGCAGTTGCCGGATGACCTTGGAAAGGTGGCCGCTTCCGGCTTGCCCTCGAAGACTCCAATCGGGTGGTGCGGTCTGGGCAGCCGGACGGGCGGCACGCCGCGCATGGCGCAGAGGATGCGTTCTTAGAGCACGTGCTCCGAAACAAAGGTTTGGTTGCGGCCGAAGGCGGCGTTAGGAGTACCCCCTTCAGGGGGCAAGGACCGGCTGAAGCCGGGACTCCTGACGTTAGCGCCAGAGGCGCTGGTTCAGTTGCGGCCACCGGCTGCTTTGTGCAGTCAGGCCTTTTCCTTGTTCATTGGCCCGTTGCCGCTTCGAAAAAGGCCTGGATGTTCGCCATGGGGCATTCCGGCCCGAGGGACGAGGAGAAGTTCAGCAGCCAGCCGCCGCCCTTGGCCGCGGCGAGCGTCTGGCAACGGCGGACATCGGCGCGGACATCCTCCGGCGCGCTGAACGGCATGACGGTGACGCTGGAGACGCTGCCGACGATGACCGGTGGTCGGCCCTCGCGCGTCTTCAGTTCGCGCAGCGCCGCGACATCAATCCTCGTTTCGATGGTCTCCTGCAACCCCTGGAAGCCGTCCACGCCGGCGTCGAGCAGGTACGGCACGATGGGCATGATGTTGCCGTCGGAGTGCCAAAGGATCCTGATGCCGGCATCCTTGAGGGGTTGCAGGGAGCGCTTGACGTGGCGGATGTAGATCTCGTTCATCTTCTCCGGAGCGATATACGGCCCGCGCTTGTCGCAGGCGTCCTGACCGAGCCACATCACCCGCGGCAGGCCGTGGTCGACAATGGCCTTGGCCACCGCGGTGTTGCGCAGGAAGGCCCGCTCCCCGGACTGTTCGAAGAAGCGCTCCATGGCCTCGGGGTACAGGGCCAGGGCCATGTAGTAGTTCTCGGCCCCGAAGTAGCCCTCGTTCTGGAACTGCGCCACACAGTGGAAGGTATTTGGGATCCAGAGGATGTCGTCGCCGATGGCCGCCTGCCCCTCTCGGTACAGTGCCAGGTAGGCGTCGTATTCCTTCTGGAAATCGAAGGTCCGACGCAGTTCGGTCAGACTCGGCAATCTGGCAATCTCGTCGAGCATCGCTTCCGGACTGTCAAAGCGACGGGTCTTGTGGTGTTCCACCTGCGCCCCGATTGCGGAGTCCGCAGTGGGCAGGATCAGCCCGATGATCACGTCCACGCCCAGGTTGCGGAAGGCGCGAATCGCCACCCTGCGCGGATCACGCCAGAACTCGTCCACAGATACCCCGGCCGCCGCCGCCAGAAACGGTGGATGCCGCACAAAGCCGCCGACCACCGGCACGCGGTCGGTGGGTTTGAAATCGAGAACGTGCAGCGTGCGCTCTAGACCGTTGAGTCCTTGCGTCATGCGGACCTCTCTCTACTGGGCATCGGCGAGTATGTCGGAAGCGATGTCCATGCCGGTGAACCGGTATTTCCCGTCACCGAGCGCGACCGTGCCACCATAGCGGGAAGTCAACGGTTTGGCAGTCTTCCCGAGATCGACAACCGCCGACGCCGGGCCTGGCCCGACCGCGGTCACCAGGACCCGTATGCGCCCCTGGTCGTCAGTCATCGTCGCGGCATGCGCCACTGACGAATGGCAGAATCCCCTGCCGGGGCACCGGAGGTCTTTGGCGGTCAGGTCCGGCACCAGCCGGGGATCCTGCTTGTAGGTGACTTGCAGCAACCTCGTAGGACACCAGGCGCTTCCCATTCCGCCCCTTGTCCGCCGCGGCGGCGAAGGGCGTTGGAGGGCGCCGCGGCGTCGGCGCCGCGGCGGCCACGCAGGGCCGCCCTCCAGGCGATCCGGCGCGTACCCTCCGGATCGGAATGGGAACCGCGGCGGCAAGTCTCATTCCGGTATGTCCGGCCGCAGCCGGCGGCTCGGCTGAACC
>CAIZKT010000972.1:0-29133 GCA_903933565.1 uncultured Victivallales bacterium
CTAACCGGAGTGACTATCACACCGGTCCACGGAGAGTATGCGGCACAGTCAAGACGCAGAAGAGCCCTCCCGCACGCTCATAAGGGCTTCCCGAAGGGCTGCGCGAATGCGCTTAGTTCAACGTAGCCTTCACCGGCGCGGATGGAGCGAAGCGGAATCCCCGTCCGTGTGCAAAGCACTGTTGGCGGCCTGTCAGCGCGTCCTGCACTCAGAGCTGCGCCCCTCGCGAGGCCGCGATCCCCAGCCGGTGCAGTGTGTTCTGGATTCGCTGGGCCAACTTGAGCAATTCATCGACACCGTCGTCGCCAAACTGAGTGGAGGCAGCCGGAGCTTCCGTCCAGGCTCCGGCGATCTGCCACGGATACTCAGTGTTTGGAACATCGGTGCGGTGACCTTGCCCTCCCGGCGTCAGTTCGAGCAGTGCCTTCACCGCGTGTTTTGTGGCGGCATCGAAGAGCTTTGACAGGTGAGCGTGGTGGTCTCTGTGCCGCAGCAGTGGATCTCCTTTCGTCAGGAGATGGGGCAGGTACTTGTCTGGCCGGTGATCCAGGCTTGGCGTCGCGCCGTTGACTATGACGTAGCCCTTGATGCTCTTCTCGATGGCCTGCGCGCACATTGCCGCCACATGGCAGCCGACATCGTCCGCGATCATCGGATCCGGACCGGTACGCAGTGCGTTCGCCGTACGCAGATCGCTCTCGGCTTGCGTGAACCACGGATTGGCTTCGTATGCACTCACAGTCCAAGCTCCCGCTTCAGCTCGGCCGCCTGTACACTCCCGTCGTCAAAGACCACTTCGCCACCTTTGGCAGCCATCGAGACCGGGTCGCGTCTCTTGGTGGCTGACCGCACCTGTGCCGGACTGCCTAGAGCAAGGTGGAGGTCACCCACGATGAGAAGGTTGGCCGATGGCCCAAACTCGGTTACCAGAAGTTCATCGTCATCCGCACCGGGAAACCGATCAAGAACCTCAAGCAAGTGTATGTGGCCCTTGGGGTCGTCAAGGCTGTAGCGAACCGCAAGGATCAGCGGCTCATCTGTCATCTGCCGGTGTGCGGCCACCAGTTGGCGAACCGCCTTCTCGTTCAGATCCTTGACGATGTCCATACTCGATGCTGACGTCGACATATGTCCCGTCTCCTTCTTTGCTCCGGTTGTTTCAACCAGACTCTGCTTGCTGCCGGTTCGGTCTCTGTTCGATCCCGTCGCGTCGGGGCGTCCGAAGCGCGCACCATAGCGGCTTGTCTCCCTGCCGTCAACGAGTCAGAGATTGCGCGGCGTAGCGGCGAACTCAGGTGTTGCACACATCTCGGATCGGGTTACATTAAAGGCGCGTGGAGGAAGACCCCTGGTCCTCGCGAGGCCCCAAGCGTGGCCCCTTGGACGGTTTCCGATTGCATCTCCCTGATCCCTCTGTTTATTGCCACGTCGCCCTGGTCGTAGCGGTTGTGTGCTACATCGTGTCCGTGAACCACTTTCCGGCCACGGCGGCTCTCTGTACCTACTCGCACAGCCTCTGACGTCCTGTTGCAGGCGATCCCTATTGCCCCCGAATCCGGACGATCGTCGCACGCATGTGGTTGCCACTCGGCATCGTTACCGCGCGGTCATGAGATTCTGCCCAGTACTCGCGGACTGGAGCTTCATCAACACGACGTGGTGCTTTGTGAACGTCGGCGCATTATGCGCGCGTTTTATGGAGACGTGTTGAGGTCCGAGAAGCACCCCAACTCAGGGGTAAAACCCGCGGCGACCTTGCTCGACACTCACCGTTCTTGATGGAGCCAATACCCACGCAGAAAGGAGTCCCATGATGAGCACCCAGCCTCGCAACGCCCCCGTCGCCGACCTGCCATCACTGGCTGCGGAGGTCTGTGAGCAGGCTCGGCGCCGCGACTGCACGGCCACCTTGGTGGAACTCAGCGGAGCGCAATTCGGAGGGTGGCAGCAGGAGTACGACCCGCAGCGAAAGAGCAGTTTGCGGGGCTTTCTCACGATTCGTCTGGGAGACCAGTTGATCGTCCATCTGCTCGACACCGAGGGCACAGAGGCGGCGGCCACCGCCGCCATCTACTTGCACACGTCCCAGATCGGTATCATGGCCGCTCGCATGGCGGCGGAGCACGGATTGACCTCGGCGGATGATGACTCGCACCGAGGCTACTTCAGGTAAAGGCTCGCGCTGAGATTGCGGGCAGTACTGCCTTTGTCGATTTCGAAGCGATCGATGGAGGCGACCGGACAGACGAAGGTGTGGCCGTCGTCGTCGTCGAACCCGATCAGGACGTCCTTGCCAAATACCTGGTCGAACTTGAACAGGCTGACGACGTTGCCGACCTCTTTCTGACCACGCCCGACGACGGCGATGGTGGGTGGATCGAAAGGAACTTCGAGGAGGCCGTTGCTGGAGTTGCGGGTAATCAGGCGCTCACTGTCGTTGACCACGAGTTTGAAGTGCAGGCCCTCACGGTTGTGCAGGTCGATCGTTGTCTTCATCTGGCTACCATCCTTAGAGTCCATGTGAGAGTTCTCGAAAAGTGTGACCGGCCGGGGGCAGAAGACCGCAAAGGACTCAGGTGCTGGCCTACCGCCTGGGCGCACAACGCCGCAGTCCGCGGCGTACGCTTATTGCCTTGAATCCGGTCCCCCTCGCGGTATCATTGCGTGTGGGGAACGGCAGTCCGGGCGGAGTATCTTTGGTAGCATGCCGCTTCACCGTCCAGACCGAGAGCACTTCGCCCCGCATGAGACCTGACGAATGCACACCAAGCAGACAGCAGGGGCAGGAGGTTTCCGCTGCACCGAGACCCCGGGGGTCGTGTTTCGGGACGGGAAACTGCACGTCTTCACGAAGAAGCGGGTTGTGGTGCTCCGTGGCGGGGAGCAACCGGCATGCTGGGCCAAAACAGCGGCACGGCCGACCTGGTTCAGCTCGCTCAAACTGGCCGAGGCGGCCTTCCCCAGCGTCAAGCCGCTCTCGCAGTCATCAGAGCAGCGTCTGGTCGGGCTGGATGGTGATCGGCCTCTCTACGCCGACGGGCAGTTGTGCTTCCCGTTCTTCTGTAGATTCGTACATAACGACCTTGCCAAGGCGCTCTTCCTTGGAACCGTCCCGCCGGCCATCAAGAGCCGTCTGCAGAGGTTCTTCCTGCGGGGGCAATGGAGCCTGTACCGCCTTCTGGCGCGCTGCCCCGGCAGCGACGACCTGGTAGACTGCAATCCCGCCCTGGCCTTCGCCCTGGCCAACAGCCGGGGGTTCCATCCGGTCAGCAGACCCCTCGACAGCGCGCGCCGTCTGCTGCGCCGCAAGCAGCGCGACATCCTCGGCTGGCTTGGTTTCCCGGCCACGGACAGAGCGCGTAGGGTTCTTGCCAAAGTACCCGCGGAGCAAGTCAGCGTACCTGTTCTGTTCCGGCTCAGGCGGATATTGCAGCGCGACGCAGAGGCAGCCAACTGGCTCTCGCACCTGCCACGGATCACGGACGAGACCATCAACATCCTCACCTTCTACCGCGCCGCCCTCTCGATGCCGCTGCTTCTGGACCTCCAGGGCGCCGACACGCGTTCCGAGTACTGGTACTACCTGTTCGAGGGTAGCAACCGCATGCGCAAGGAGTATGACTTGCCGTGGACCGTGTTCCGCAGCATGGAGGCCCTCAGTGCGTTCTACGAGCGCCTGTCCCGGCGGACCGCTATGGACAGCGCGCTGCGTGAACTCCCGAAGGAGCTCCCGCCGCCGCCCTTCGCCCTGTCGCCCGACTCCGGCATCGAGCCAATCGCCACAGTCCAGGATTTGTACTGGCATGGGGAACTCGAGCACAACTGCGTCCTGCAGTACGCCCGTGCAATTCACGCCGGGACGCACTATGTCTACCGTGTCACCAGTCCGGTCCGGGCCACCCTCTCCATCGTGCGCAAAGGGAAGGACTGGGTGCCCGATGGACTCATGGGACCTGCAAACTGCACCGTAGACGACGCGATCGGCGCATCGCTGTTCCGGCGCCTCCTTGAGGGCCCGGAGGAAGCAGAGACAGCAGGCCCGGACGTCGTGCCCCCATTCGACTGACGAGCTGCAACCGTGGCGCCCATCGAGGAGAGCGCTCCAGCCAGTGGCACCATCCCCCATCGCAACGACAGGAGACTGTTGTATGGAACACACGGTCGACACCGAGAGATCTTTCGCCTTCTTCGTCTACCCGTTCCTGTGGGGCGCTGGTTCCGAGGGACAGCCGTCGCTGGCAACCCTCGCCGGGCAGGTGGACCAGGCCTGCATGGGAGACAAGAAACTATGGGAACCGTATCAGTTCCCGGAAGACGATCTCATGCCCCGTGTGGGGCGGTTCCTGGATGCCTCCAAAGCCGACAGCCAGCCGACGGTTGCCGCCTGGAAACTGCACGACGGGATGAAGGAAGCGTTGGGGCTGGATCAGGGGGCAAACTGTTTCTTGTCGTTCGGGAATCGTGATATCCCATTCCGCCTGGGCCAGGTCGGCAAAGGACAGTTCGCCCTGCAACTGCTCCTGTTCAGCAGTGGCGTAGGCTTGGCTACTGCTTGCGCCTCGCCGAAGTCGGACGCTCTGGCGGACCGGCTGGACTTCCTGCATGCCTTCCGCTTCTTCGCGGGACGGGAGAAAGTCCATGTGCGTGTCGAGAAGCGAACGGGGATTGACGCGACTACGCGACAGCCGCTGAACCGCGCACGTGTTGCACAGGCAATCTGCCTGCCAAACCACAGCCAGTGGCACCTGAGGTCATCGCCTTGGCTTTGAGGAAACCTAAGGATTTCGACCGGCCCGTCACACACTGGACTGCCGCTGAACTTGCCGACCAGGTCCGCGGGCATGGCATCGCCCCAACCATCTCTGACCGGACCGTTGGGCGCATTCTGCAGAAGGTCGAACTGGCCCGGAGGAAGAGGCGGCAGGGAGGCGGTGGAAGCTGGCGCCTGGCAGTTGTGGCCAGATGGAAGGCGGCGGCCAAGACTCGGGCCCGTCGCTGCCGTTTGCGGCTCCGCACAGCCTGCATATTGCACCGGGCGCTCGGCAGGATACCTTCGGTGCGGAGACGCATGACTTGAGAGTCTGCTCAGGATGGCCAACTGCACAGTCTGGGAGGAGCGCACATGGACCAGGCCACGGGAGATGCCAGCCGGCAGCAGGAGCGCGTGGTCCGCGTCTTCATCTCCTCGACCTTCCGGGATATGCACGCGGAGCGGGACCACTTGGTGAAGGTAGTGTTCCCGCAACTGCGGCGGCTCTGCGAATCCCGCGGAGTCACCTGGGGTGAGGTGGACCTGCGCTGGGGCGTCACGGACGAGGCTGCCGCAGATGGCCAGGTCCTGCCCATCTGCCTGCAGGAGATCGAGCGCTGCCGCCCGTACTTCATTGGCCTGCTGGGCGAACGGTATGGCTGGGTCCCGCAGAGCATTTCCGCGGCGCTGCTGGAAAGAGAGACGTGGCTGCGGGAGCAGTGTGCGGACAGGAAGTCGGTCACCGAACTGGAAATCCTCCACGGCGTGCTGCGCAAACCCGCCATGGCCGGACACGCCTTCTTCTACTTCCGCGACCCCGCCTACCTCCAGAAGCTGCCACCAGGTGCAGTGCCCGGGGACTTCGTCAGCGAGGATGCCAGCAGCGCCGGCAAACTCCGCCAGCTCAAGCAGCTCATCCGCGAGAGCAGCATGCCGGTCAGGGACAACTATTCGACGCCGATGGCGCTCGGCGGACTCGTGCTGGCTGACCTCACCGCGGTCATCAACCAGCGTTGGCCCGAGGGCTCCCAGCCCGATCCCCTGGACCGCGAGGCGATGGACCACGATGCCTATGCCCGAAGCCGCGAGCGGGTTTACATCGGCCGGCCGGAGTACTTTGTCCGGCTGGACGCCCACGCCGAGGGCGGAGGCGACCAGCCTCTCGTGATCCTCGGCGAATCCGGCTCGGGCAAGTCCGCGCTGCTGGCCAACTGGACAGCCCGTTACCGGCGCGCGCATCCCGACGCTTTGGTGCTGGAGCATCACATCGGCGCCACGCCCTCCGGCGCGGACTGGGCGGCGCTGCTGCGCCGGATCATGGGTGAGTTCAAGCGGCAGCTCGGCCTCCAGCAGGACATCCCGGACAAGCCTGACGCCCTGCGCAGCGCCTTCCCCAACTGGCTGCATATGGCTGCCGCCAGCCTCACCCCCGACCCCTCTCCCAGCGGGAAGAAGGGGGCCACCACGCCGCCTGCGGGCCACAGCAGGATCCTCCTCCTCCTCGACGCGCTCAACCAACTGGAGGACTGCGAGGGCGCACGGGAGTTGCTCTGGCTGCCGCCTGTGATGCCGACCAACGTGCGCCTGATCGTCTCGACCTTGCCGGGGAAGCCGCTGGACGAGATCCGGAAGCGCGGCTGGCCCGTTCTGCAGGTTGAGCCGCTCGCGCTGGACGAGCGCCGGGAACTGGTCCGCACGTTCCTCGGCGAGTACGGCCGCCAACTCAGTCCCGCGCGGGTCGAGCGCCTCGCCGCGGCGCCACAGTCGGCCAACCCGCTCTACCTGCGCGTCCTCCTCGACGAACTAAGGCTGTTCGGCATCCACGAACGGCTGGACGAGCGCATCGGCCACTATATGCAGGCCGCGTCGCCCTACGAACTCCATGGAAGAGTCATTACCCGCTGGGAACAGGACTACGGCGGCGGCACCAAGCTGGTGTCGGACACGCTGACTTTCCTGTGGGCGGCACGCCGCGGGCTGTCGGAGGCCGAACTCCTCGACGCGCTGGGTCACGACGGTCAACCTCTACCCCGCGCTGTCTGGTCGCCGCTGTTCCTGGCCATGGCCGAGGCGCTCGTCAGCCGCGGCGGTCTGCTCACCTTTGCCCACGACTTCCTGCGCACCGCGGCGCGGGACGCCTATGTGCCGACAGACGCGCACCAGCGCCGGGCCCATGAACGACTCGCGGACTACTTCCAGCGCCAGCCCGCCGGCCCGCGCCGGACCGACGAACTGCCCTGGCAACTGGCCGAGGCCCATGCCTGGCAACGCCTGTACGACCTGCTGGCCGACCAAGTGTTCTTCACCGGCGCCTGGGAGCGCAACCAGTTCGAGGTCAAGACCTGCTGGAAGCAGATCGAGGCCGGTTCGCCCCTGCGCCTGGCCAACGCGTATCGCGCCGCGGTCGAGGATCCTGAGAACGAGAGCGACAAGGGCCACTTGCGGATCTTGAGTCACCTGCTGGCCGCGATGGGCCATCCCGAAGAAGCGCTCCGGCTGAGGGCCGCACTTGTGGAGCAATTCAGGGCCACCGGCGACATGAAAAACCTGGCGAGGAGCCTCGGCAACCAGGCGATGACGCTGAAGGCGCGCGGGGACCTGGACGGCGCCATGGCCCTGCTCAAGGAAGAGGAGCGAATCTGCCGACAGTTGGGGGACTCGGAGGGCCTGCAACGCAGCCTTCACAACCAGGCGAATATCTTCTCTGAGCGCGGAGATCTGGACACCGCGATGGCCTTGCACAAGGACGAGGAGCGGATCTGTCGCCAGTCGGGCGACCTGGATGGGTTGCAGGGAGCTCTCAACGACCAGGCACTAGACCTGCATACGCGCGGGGACTGGGACGGTGCCATGGCGCTGTTCAAGGAGTCGGAGCGGATCTGCCGGCAGTTGGGTAATCTGGAGGTACTGGCGACGTGCCTGAGCAACCAGGGACTCATGATGGATGCGCGCGGGGACTGGGACGGTGCCATGGCGCTGCTCAAGGAATCGGAGCGGATCTGCCGGCAATTGGGCGATCTGGCGATCCTGGCGACGTGCCTTGGAAACCAGGGATCGACGCTGGGTGCGCGCGGAGACTGGGATAGGGCTATGGCCCTGCAAAAGGAAGCAGAGCAGATCAGCCGAAAGGTGGGCTACCCAGTTCCGCTGGCGAGATCCCTGGCGAATCAGGCCGAACTTCTCAGCCAGAGGGGCAAAGCGCGCGAGGGTCTGCCCCTGGCTGAGGAGGCGTATCGGCTCGCCGCCGGTCACGGCCACACGGCGCTGGCCAGACAGATCGTCCCGATCCTGGAAGCCATCCGTCATGCAGCCCAAGAGGAGTGAGTCGGCAAATGGTCGACGCCCCCATCAGGATCGCTCTCCTCATGCTGCGGGCGGTTGCCTGATCCAACCGATTATTGTGGCCATGGGTATGACCGGGCACTGTATGGAACGCATCCGCACGTTGCCGCGCAAGTTGGTCCAGCGACAGGGGCATGGCTGCGGATGGACCACGGTTAGCCTGAACTCCACGGAAAATTGTGGCTGGAGGCACCCGGTCCAGCTCGCTGGTCCCTGCCGAAGGCATCGAGCGGCCAGGGCATGCTGTTGTCGGGACTCGGCAAGCGAGAGGGGATGACCCATGGACCTGGCGGAACACTCTGCGGACGGCAACGGCCCAAATGCGGGCACCACCTTGGTCTGGAAGGCGCGCCCGGTCTTCGTTTCATCGACCTTCCGCGACATGCACGCCGAACGGGACTACCTGCGTACTCACGCTTTCCCGGAGCTGGCGGAACAGCTCCGCGAACGTTGTCACTACCTGGATGCCATCGACCTTCGCCAGGGCGTCGAGAATGCCGACGAGGCCGACGAGGCGGCGCGCGAGTTGCGGGTGCTCAAGGTTTGCCTGGGTGAGGTCGAGCGCTCGAAGCCGTTCATCGTGGCCCTGCTCGGCGACCGCTATGGCTGGGTGCCGCCCGCGGAGCGCATCAGAGCCGCGGCGCATTCGGCCGGACTGCCCACGTCGGTCGAGGTCGGCGGCCGCAGCGTGACGGAGTTGGAGATCCTCCACGGGGTGCTGGAGAATCCCGATCAGCGCCGACGGAGCTGGTTCTACTTCCGCGCTTTGGACCGCACCAGCATGCCGCCCGCGGTTGCGGCCCGCTTTCCAGCCGAGGAACCGAGCGAGGACCCTGCCTCCCCGGCGGGTAAACTGCGCGCCCTCAAGGAACGCATCCGGCGTGAGTTGCCGGACCGCGTCCGCGACTACGTCCTGCGCTGGGACGCGGCGACGCAGACCCTGGTCGGATTGACGGAACTCGACGCCATGGTCGCGCACGACCTGTGGGGCGACCTCGATGCCGAGACCGCCGACTACCTGCGTCTGGCCCCGCGCACCTGGCAGAAGGCGGACGCCCGTGCGTTGGCCGACTTCGTAGCTGAACGCACGCGGAGCTATGTCGAAAGGCCGGCGATCACCGGACCGATGCTCGAACACGCTCTGTCCCCGCCGGCGCCGGACGCGGCCTGGGGCCTGGTGATCACCGGCGAGTCCGGTGGCGGCAAGAGCACCCTGTTCGGGACCGTCCACAGTGCCCTGCACGCGGAGGCTGCTGCCGGCCGAATCGTCCTGCTGTCCCATGCGGCAGGCGTCTTCCCGCAGTCCGGCCAGGTAGACCGCATGCTGCGTCGTTGGGTCACCGAACTGGCCGCCCATCTCGGCGTACCCGACCCCCTCGCCGAAGGCGCCGCGCAATCGGCCGGATGGCGAGCGGCCATGGGGGCTATGCATGCCGCGAGCCGGCCCTCTGGAGAGCGAGACGCCAGCGAGACGCGGCTGGTCACCTCCGACCAGATCGAGAGCACGTTCGCCTCCCTGCTCGGCCGGGCTGCTGTGCGCGGTCGGGTCGTGCTGCTCATTGACGCACTGAACCAGTTTGAACCAACCGCCCGTGCCCGGTACTTGACCTGGCTGCCCAAGCTCTGGCCAGCCAACGCGCGCCTGGTCGCCACCGCCATCACGGGAGAGGCAATCCAGACCCTTCTGGGGCGTCCGGGTTGCCGCACACTGCCCGTGCCGGCGGTCTCGCGGGACGAGGCCCGAGCCATCGCCCAGCGCTTCAACCGTGAGCGCCACCACCGCGACCTCAACTCGCGGGTGCTCGATGCCTTGCTGGCCAAAGCTCTGCCTGACCACCGCCCAGCCTATGGCAACCCGCTCTGGCTCGCCCTGGCCCTGCAGGAGATCAACCTGCTCGAAGCCGACGAATTCGAGCGCGCCGAGCGCGAGTTCGCCCACCTCAGTGGCGCCGCGCGCATGGCGGCCATGCAGATGGCCGAGGCGGCAGAGCTTCCTGCCGATGTTCCCGGCGTCTACGGCGAACTGCTGGACCGGGCTGAACGCGGCTACGGCCTGGCGTGGACACAGGCCTTCGTCGACCTCATCGCCCTGAGTCGCTCGGGCTGGCGGGAGAGCGATCTGCGCGACCTCATGCCGCAGGTCTCCGGCCAGGATTGGGACGATCTGGCCTTCGCCGGCGTGCGCCGGGCCTTGGGCACGCACGTGGCCCAGCGCGGTGCCTGCGCGCAGTGGAACTTCTTCCACGCCGCCTTGCGCGAGACGGTCCTGCGCCGCGACCTCGCCGATGAGGCGGCCCACCGCCGCCTGCACGGGCTGCTTGCCGACCACCTGGAGAGCCTGCCTGCCGACGATCCGTTGCGGGTCAGCGAGACCATGGTCCACCTGCTCGGTCTTGGTGATCGGGACCGTGCGGCGGTCTATATCAACGGTGTCTCGCGGCTCCAATGGGGCGATCCGTCACCCCTCGCCGGTGCCGTGGCAGTCCTGGTCGAGGCCATCAACTCCGCACCGGACGACGCAGCTCGCGGTCGGATCACGGACTGGATCGCCGACCTCATGGGCGGGGAGGACGAGCAGCGTAACGGGCGCGTAGCCCTTGCCGTCATCTACGACCTGAACGACGCGTTGGCGGCTATCGGCACTGAGGGCACGGAGCGCCCTCGGGGCAGGCTTCTGCATGCCGCTCGCGACACGTTACAGCGCCTCGCGACAGCCGACCCCTCTAACGTGCGCTGGCAGCGCGAGCTGGGAGTGAGTTGCGACAAGGTTGGGGACGTGCTCAAGACTCGGGGCGACCTGGCGGGGGCTCTGCACTCCTACCAGGAAGCTTCGGCGGTAGCCGGGCGTTTGGTGACGGTCGCCCCCACCAGTGCTGTCTGGTGGCGCGACTTGGCGGTGACCCGCAACAAGATCGGTGCCGCGCTTGTTAGCCAGGGGGACCTGCCCGGAGCGCTGCGGGCCTTCCGGGAGTCCCTGGCTATCGGTGAGTGCCTGGTGGCCATCGATCCGTCGAACATGCTCTGGCAAAGCGACTTGTCGGCGAGCCGAAGCTGCATCGGCCGGGTGCTTGGGTTCCGGGGCGACCTGGCAGGGGCACTAAAGTCCTACCGTGAATCGATGGCGATCCGTGAGCGCCTGGCAGCGTCTGACCCGTCCAACGTCGGCCGGCATGGCGACCTATCGGTGAGCCGCAGCCAAATCGGCGACGTGCTACGCGCGCAGGGCGACCTGGCAGGGGCACTAAAGTCCTACCGTGAATCGATGGCGATCCGTGAGCGCCTGGCAGCGTCTGACCCGTCCAACGCTGGCCGGCAGGGCAACCTATCGGAGAGCCGCAGCGAAATCGGCGACGTGCTACGCGCGCAGGGCGACCTGGCAGGGGCACTGAAGTCCTACCGTGAATCGATGGCGATCCGTGAGAGCCTGGCAGCGTCTGACCCGTCCAACGCTGGCCGGCAGGGCAACCTATCGGTGGGCCGCAGCCAAATCGGCGACGTGCTACGCGCGCAGGGCGACCTGGCAGGGGCGCTGGAGTCCTACCGTGAATCGATGGCGATCGATGAGCGCCTTGTAGAGCGTGATCCATGCAACGCGGTTTGGCAGTACGCCCTGGCGTCGAGTCGCGCCCACGTCGGCGACGTGCTGTGTGTGCAGAGTGACTTGCCCGGGGCGCTGCAAGCCTACCGGGAATCGATGGCGGCTTACGAAAGCCTTGTGACGGACGATCCGTCTGACGTGGCCTGGCAGAGCGGCCTGTCAAGTATCCACGGCCGGATCGGCGACGTGCTCCGCGCGCAGGGCGACCTGTCCGGTGCACTCAAGGCCTACCAGGACTTTCACGCCGACATCGAGCGTCTGGCGGCTGCTGACCCGTCCGACGCACGCCGGCAGTTCGATCTGTCAGTGAGCCATGAGCGGATCGGCGACGTGCTGCACGCGCAGGGCGACCTGTCCGGTGCGCTGTGCTCCTACGGGGAGGCCTTTAGAATAGACGAAGGCCTTGGGGCGGTCGATCCATCCAACGCGGATTGGCAGAGCGGTCTCTCAGTGACCCACTGCAAGATCGGCGACGTACTGTGGGCCCGGGGTGACCGGGGCGCGGCGCTGCGAGCCTACAGGGAATCCCTGCGGATCGATGAGCGCTTGGCAGCAGGCGACCCGTACAACGCACTCCGGCACCGCGACCTGGCAGTGAGCCACGAGCGGATCGGCAACGTGCTGCGCGCCCAGGGCGATCCGGTCGGGGCATTGGAGTCCTACCGCAAGTCGATGGCGATCAGGAAACGCCTGGCAGTCGGCGACCCGACGAACGCGGCCTGGGAGCGCGACCTGTCGGTGAGCCACTGCAAAGTAGGCGAGGTGCTCTGGGCCCAAGGGGATGACGTTGGTGCGCTGGATGCATACCGGGAGCACATGGCGACCGCTGAGCGCCTTGCGGCAAGGGATCCGGCCAACGCGAGTTGGCAAGGTGATCTGTCCCTAAGCTACTGCAAAGTTGGCGACGTACTGCAGGCACAACGCGATCTGTGCGGGGCCCTTGAGGCCTACCGGAAGGCCCTGGCGTGCCTGGAGCGTCTTGCCGCGATTGACCCGTCCAACGCGGCTTGGCAAGAGGTGCTGTCTCTGAGCCACAGGAGCGTCGGCGACGTGCTGCGTGCCCAAGACGACCTGCCCGGGGCACTACGGGCTTACCGGGAATCGCTGGCCATAGACGAGCGCCTTGCGGCGATCGACCCGTCCTCCGCGGTCTGGCAGCGCGGCATGCTGCTGAGTCACAGCAGCGTCGGCGAGGTGCTGTGGGCCAAAGGCGATCAGGCAGGTGCGTTGCGGGCCTTCCAGGAGTCCCTGGCTATCGGTGAGCGCCTGGTGGCGCGCGACCCGTCCTCCGCGGTCTGGCAGCGGGACTTGGCAGCCATCTGCTGGCGGATTGCGGATATCACGGAAGAAACTGGCCAGGGCGACGCCCGCGCCTGGTGGCGCAGGGCCCACGACACCCTGGCGGAGCTGAAGCAGCGCGGCGTCATGCGGGCAACGGACGAGAAGTACCTGGAGGAACTGAGACAGCACGCTGAAGGGTGACCGCCGGCAAGGGAACGATATGGGCCGGAAACACCGCGGCACCCCGCCGCTCGGACCGTCAGGAAGCTGCGCCAGCGGCGGCACCGGCAACCGGCTCGGAGGCTGTCGTGCGGCAGATGCGCTGGCCTACCAACTGCAGCAGGGTGGGAATCCGGCGGACGGCTTCGCGGTCGTATTCGCGGATGCTCTCCTCAAGTGCTTCCCACCCAACCAAGTATGGGCTCTGCTTTCTGGCGGTATCTTTGGGGCCAGGCGACCAGCCTCCCAGCAGACGCTCGGCGACCCAGCGTGCGTGCTCCATGATCGCCATGGTCTCGATCTCGGCATGAGTGAACTCCGAGACCGACGGTCCAGCCTCATCTGCGGCGACGGCATGGCAACCGATCGCCCGCAGTTTCACGGGGATGTGGTCGGCTTGCTGCCGGTTGGACGCCTTGAGGCCCGGAGTGAGCTGGTGCCACGGCCGCATACTGGGGTCGCTCTCCGAGCGAGGAACAGGATCCCGGCGACGCTGCGCAACGAAGTCATCATGGATCGCCCGGGCGAACGTGTCAAGCTTGTCGTTCAGAAGCATGCTGGCGGTGCACGTGTCGTTCGGCATGCCAAAGGGGTACACCTGCGCCAGCCATGACGAACCAGCGGCGTCGCCGCGCAGCAGTGCCGCCAGGCCCGCGTCCTCAGCCATGCGCACGATGATCGGGATCCCGGAGGCATCTAGTCGCGGAAGGATGCCGAGGGCGCAGGAGAGAGCGCGGGTATCGCTGTCCAGCGCAACGACCACAGTCGTCAAGGCCCCTTGATCCGCGGACCAGCGGGATGCGTGGTCCAGCAACTCGGTATCATCGGCATCCAGAGCAAGGAAGTCTACCGAACAGATCTTCCCGAACTGCGGGTACCGACCGAGAAAACACTTCGCCCTGGCCGGTGCGTTGCGGTCAACTACGGTGACGCGCAGTTTGCGGCGGTTGGCGAAGTGCCCGATCCTGGCGGCCTGTACGACGATGCTCTCACCCATTTGGCCGAACCCGATCACCGCGAGGTGCATCTCCCGCCCGTCATCAGGGGCCAGTCTCTGCCGGTCCAGCACGTAACGGTCCAAGATGGACCTTGCGGCATTCTCGTAGATGTTGAAGACTGTGACCTCAAAGGGGGAATTGAGCTCGGAGGAGGATAGACCCTTGGTGAAGATGGGGTGTTGGTCGAACAGAGCGCGCAGCTTCAGGTCGACCACATGAACAAAGCAGTGTACCCCCCTGCCTGCCTCCTTGGCGGCGCGCTCCTCGACGAGTTTCCGGGTGCGCACGGCAACCTCGACATTGGTGCCGTCGTTGCCGGTCAGCGCCACCACGAGGTCCGCCGCGTGAACACGGGCCTGTTGCAGGGTGGCGCTTTCGGTGGCGTCGCCCACAAGCACGGTGACACCCAGATCGCGGCACACGGTCACCGCGTCGTTTTCCCCATCCAGTTCAACGGCGACCACCTTCCTGCCGAGCCGACGGAAATCGCCCACCAAGTGCAGCCCCTTCTGCCCAAGGCCGCAGACGACGATGTGTCCGTGCTGCCAGCGCAGGAGCATCCTCCGAACGCGAATGCTCATCAGCGTCACTGCCGCGGCCGTCGCCGTGTAGGCCGCAGCCGCGGGCGCCAGAAACCGCGCCAACTCCAGTTCCCAGGACCTGATCGGCCCGGCAACCACTTCCCCGTCGCTCAGCGCGAAGAGTTGCAGTGCCCGGTAGAGCGGGTCCAGTGGCGAGCGCGCTTCGCCGGCGGCAGTGAGTTCCTTCGCCGCGCCGATGCAACCCAGCGCGCAGACGCCGAGCCAGACAAGGCCAACGAGCAGCCAGTGGTGCTCGTGCAGGAAAGGCCAGGCCTGCTGCTGCCACCATGCCCGCCAGGGCCCGCGCCGTTGTTCGTCTCCCACTTCGTCTCGTCCGTCTGGCATGGTCACTTCCTCCGATGCCCGGTCGCGGCACAACACCAAAGCGGTTCGGGGCGCTGCCCCGTACTCACAACATGGGGTTCCCACATGAGCGCGAAGTCCAGCGTCCAAACCTATCTCATCTCGCTGCGGCGTCCAGGGGATCGCGCCTCAGTTGCTCGACTACTACGCACTGCCTGGGGGCAATCGCCCGGGGAACCGCGTCCTGCGCGCCGGACGGACGGGGGGACGATTCCGCGTTTTTCCGACTGCCCGCCCGCCCAGATCCACACCGAATTCCTGACCCAACGTCTCCAGGGCGCGCCGGGTCTCCTTCGCGTTGCAGCCCATGGCTTGCAGCAGACCGGCATAGTTGGCGACTGCGTCCTGGAGATGCGGATGGCGATGGCCGGTCTCGCGGGTGAACCGGAGGAAGATCTCCACTACTCGCCGGCTCACCGGCTCGGCCTCGGCTAGCCGGCCAGTGGCCAGTAACAGTGCGACTAGGTTGTTGAGGCGGATTGCGACAGTGGGATGGCCCAAGCCGAAGCTATGCTCATCGATCACGAGCGCACGGCGCAAGAGCGGCTCGGCCTCGGCCAGCCGGTTGGTGCCATGGCACAGATTGGCCAGGTTGCTGAGGTCGTGGGCGATGCGTGGATGGTGAGAACCGAGACTCCGCTCATCAATCGCCAGGGCGCGGCGCAGGAGCGGCTCGGCCTCGGCGAGGCGGTTGGTGTCACCAAGGAGTCCGGCCAGGTTGCAGAGAGCGGTAGCGACGATCGGGTGGTCTAGCCCAAGGCTCTCCTCGTGGATCGCCAGGGCGCGGCGCAGGAGGACCTCAGCCTCGGCGAGCCGGTTGGTGACGTGAAGCAGATGCGCCAGACTCAGAGCGCTCGCACCGAAGCATGGGTCTTCCGGGCCGAGAGCCTGCTCAATGACCGTCAGCGCGCGGCGCAGGAGGACCTCAGCCTCGGCGAGGCGGTTGGTGTCCTCGAGCAAGCCGCCCAGGTCGTCCAGACGGATGGCGACGTTCGGGTGTGTCGGGCCGAAGACCTGCTCAGCGATGCTCAGGGCGCGGCGAAAGAGCGCTTCGGCCTCGCCGAAGCGGTTGGTGCGCCGAAGCAGTCTGCCCAAGCCGCCGAGGAACCACGTGACCTCCGGGGCGGGCGGGCCGAGCCTCTTGTCATGGATCTCCAGGGCGCGGCGAAAGAGGGGTTCGGCCTCGGCGAGCCGGTTGGTGGCCATGAGCACGTGGCCCAAGTTGGAGAGGCCGGTGGCGACGGCCAAGTGGGTCGGGCCGAAGATCCGCTCGACAGTCGGCAAGGCGCGGCGGACGAGCGCCTCGGTTTCTGCGTGAAGCGCGGCGCCGTAGAGGAAGTTACCCAGCCGATCCGCGGCACGCGCCATCTCGAGATCCCTTGGATTCGTCTCCGCCGACCAAGCCTCGAAGCTCTCCATGTAGGCCTTGCCCATTGCCCGTTCTTCACGCAGCCAGACCCAATAGTCCCGCAGTTCGTCTTCATCGCGCTCATGGACCAGTAGGAATCGGTCGATGTCCAGCAGGTAAGTGCGGAGACGGTCGCGGTCCTCGGTCTGCCGGAGTAGCCAGGGGAGTTCGTCGGCCTGACGGTCGTCTATGGGCCGCCCGGCGAAGGCCCCGGCCAGGCGGAAGCGCAGAACTCGGGCCGTGCCAGGATCGGGCACGTACCGTCGTTCGACGGCCTGGCGCAGGTACTGGTGCGCGAACCCCAGCACGCCGTCACGGTCCACCAGGCTGTCCGCCAGCGCGCAGCGCACCGGCGACCAAAGCGCGGCGGGCAGGCGCTCCTGTCCGGCGGGGCTTAACGCCTGGAGCAGTTCGGGTTCGGTCAGGCCGCGGCGAGCCGCCCAGAGCAGCGCCAGTGCCTCGCGCACCAGTTCAGGCCGGTCGCGCTCGAAGTCGCGTTCATAGCGGGCCAGGACCTTGCCGAACAGCGCGGGGATGTCAGCCGCCTGAAGGTAGTCGGCAATCTGCGCGTCGAGCCGGTCGTGTACTCCCGTGGCCCGCAGGTCGTCGAGAAGGGCCTTGAGATAGAGTGGACTGGACGCTGCCGGCACGGCCGCGATCCTGTGGGCGCGGGGTTCGGAAAGCCCTTGGCTGAAGTGTGCCAGGTAGCGGGCAATCAATCGGACGCGCTCTTCGGGTATGAGCGGCTCGACGGTGAACGCGGACCAGCCGCGCGGCTTGATGGCGTCGAGCGTGTCGCCCGGCAACGTCGAGACGACAAGCCGCAGTTCGCCCGGTAGCCGGTACGGGATCCAGGCCAGCAGGCGACCGCGCTCCCGGTCCTCAATCTGGTTGAGCGCATCGAGCACAAGCACGGCGCGGACACCTCGTTCCTTCGCCCGGAATGCCAGGCGGCTGAGATACTCAGGGAAGACCTTGACCATCTCCTCGGCCTGCCCGGGAATTCTCTTCTCCCAGGAACCGGAACCGTCCGGTGTACCGTCGTCGCCGCACCAGCGGACG
Organism: uncultured Victivallales bacterium; assembly: GCA_903933565.1. Classification (GTDB taxonomy): domain Bacteria; phylum Verrucomicrobiota; class Lentisphaeria; order Oligosphaerales; family JAFGRS01; genus CAILUI01. The sequence continues at coordinate 17,603 of CAIZKT010000972.1, forward strand.
ATGGCCACCAGCAGTCGGCGCATCAGGGCCAGGTGTCCTGCGCTCATGGGGGAACTGCCGATGTAGTGCTGGAACAGGAAGCCATCTGGGTTGGCCTGACGCCAATGCGCGATCCAGTTGGCCAGCAGGGCGGACTTGCCTGCCCCTGACTCCCCCAGCACAGTCAGTCCACACCCGCCAGCGCCAGCGCGTGCAAAGGCGTCGAGCCGGTTGAAGTAGCTCGCGCGCCCCACGTAGAACTCAGTGCGCCGACTCTTGGCGTAGGCCTCGTGGTCGCGGTCTTCGCGCGTCCATACGTCGGGCACTCGGTCGGCCGGGAACTCGGCGTCGATGGCGGCGGTGAGGTCGGCGAGGACGAGTGCGGCCAGGGCGCGCGGGTTGGCGTAGCCTTCGCGCAAGGGGATATGCTTGGCCTGGCAGATGGCGCGGACCCGCTGCTTGAGTGCGCCCTGGCACGCGGCGTTGGCCGGCGCTTCCGGCGGGTAGTCGCCCCCGTGGGCCTGGGCGTACCCCGGGTCACGGAAGTAGAAGAACGATCGGCTGGCCACGTCGGGGGCATTGAGCACACCGTGGAGAATCTCCAGTTCGGTGACGCTGTGTTTGGCCACCCGGCTTCCCAACCATCCCTCCTCGTCGAGCAGGGTCGGCGAATACGCCTCCGGGCCGGGCACCCAGCCGTAGCGTTCGCCCAGTAGACCGATGAAGTAGGGGCGGCACCGTCTGATCTCCGCCAGGCAGTGACGCAGCGTCTCCTGGCGCTGCGACTGTTCCTCGGTGACCCCCCAGCGCAGGTCTACTTCCACGAACTCGACCGCCCCCTCGCGGCAGACCTTCCGCAGGGTCGGCCAGACGTGGGCCATGAGTTCGTTGCGGTCCTCGACCATGTCGCGGAACGTCGAGGAGACGAACACCCGGACGACGCGGTCCTTGGCGGCGGGCGGCGGTGTCGGGCAAGTTGTCATGGCAAACCACTCCCGAGGCCCGCCAGGAACGGGTTGAACCTAAGTGGCGAGTGGCAGTGCGGGCACGCCGAAAGCAGACGCGGGTCGGCGAAGGCGAAGGCCGGCAGATCAAGACACGGAGACTGGCCTGGGGTAAGATGACCGCAGATGGATCGGATGGCCATGATTATCGCATCCGACGGTTCCAACTGGCGACCGCAGGCTGGACAACGGGCACTGCGGCAGTCCGCGGCGGTCAGGATTGCCGGGCCGGCCATGATGCCGTGGAGGTCGAGGAAGAGCACCGCACCGGTCGCGGTTCCGAGCATCACTGCATCACCGAGAACGGCGGTGGCGCGCACGGGCGCGGGTGCGATAAACGCCACCTGGCAGCTCCCTCTTCCGATGTCCCACACCCGGAGGGTACTGTCCTCACTCCCCGAGACCACACGCCGTCCGTCCGGCGTCACACTCACGCAATTGACCTTGTCGCTGTGACCTTCGAGGGTGCAAAGGCACGCCCCGCTCGCCAGGTCCCATACCCGTAGAGTGTTGTCATTGCTCCCTGATACGGCGCATCGTCCGTCCGGCGTCACACTCAGGCACTCAACTGAGCGGCTGTGGCCTTCCATGGTGCGCAGGCAAGCACCGCTCGCCAGGTTCCAGACCCGCACGGTCTTGTCAAGACTCCCCGAAATGACACGCTGGCCGTCCGGGGTCACACTCAAGCAGTTGACCCCGCACCTGTGACCCTTGAGGGTGCACAGGCACGCCCCGCCCACTAGATCCCAGACCAGCACGTCACTGTCGTCACTCCCCGAGACCGCGCGTCGGCCATCCGCCATCACGGCCACACATTTGACGATGTGGTTGCCGTTGCCTCTTAGAGTGCGCAGGCAAACCCCACTCTCCAGATCCCATACCCGTAGGGTGTCGACCGAACTTACCGACAGAACGCGCCGGTTGTCCAGTGTCACACTAGCACGGAAGAACCAGTCGTCTTGGCCTTCTGTGGGGCGCAGGCAGATCCCGCTCTCCAAGTCCCATACCCGTAAGCTGTAATGACTCACTGAAACGGCATGCAGAGCGTCCGGCGCCACACTCACGCTGTTGATCCCGTCGTCATGGCCCTCCAGGCTGCGCAGGGACACCCCGATCTCCGAATCCCATACCCGTAGGGTCGTGTCCCAACTCCCTGAGACCACACGCCGACCGTCTGGCGTTACTGCAACGCTCAAGACCCCGCCACTGTGGCCTTCCATGGTGCGCACGCACACCCCGCTCTCAAGGTCCCATACTCGCAGGGTCCTATCCTGACTCGCCGAAACCGCGCGCCGCCCGTCCGCCGTCACGCTCACGCTCGCGACTGCGCCGCCATGGCCCGCCAGGGTGCGCAGGCAGACCCCACTCTCCGCGTCCCACACCCGTAGGGTCTGGTCAGAACCCCCCGAGACCGCGAGTCGACCGTCCGGCGTTGCCGCCACGCTCAAGACCCGGCCAGTGTGACCTTCGAGGGTGCGCACGCAGGCCCCACTTTCCAGATCCCAGACCCGAAGCGTGAGGTCTGTATGGCTGACGCCGCCACTCCCCGACACCGCACGTCGGCCGTCCATTGTCATGCTCACGCAATTGACCGTGTCGCCATGGCCTTCGAGGATGCGCACGCACGTCCCACTCTTCACGTCCCAGACCCGTAGCGTGTGGTCATACCCTCCCGACACCGCACGCCGTCCGTCCGGTGTCACGCTCACGCAACTGACGAAATGGTCATGGCCTTCAAGGGTGCGCAGAAGCGCACCACTATCCAGATCCCACACCCGCAGGGTCTTGTCCCAACTCCCCGAAACTGCGTGTCGGCCATCGGGAGTCACACCCACGCAACTGACCGCGCGATCGTGGAACTCGATGGTGCGCAGGCACGCCCCGCTGCTCAACTCCCACACCCGGAGGTCGCCATAGCAGACCGAAACGGCGCGTTGGCTGTTCGGCGTCACACTTACGCTAAGGACCCGGTCGATGTGGCCTTCGAGCGTGGAAAGCAGGGTGGGCTTTGGATTGTGCCGGGCATCGGGTGGCCAGCGGCGCAGCGCGTGGGGGGCACGCAGTGAAGGCACCAAGACGGCGGCAGCTGCGTGAACAGGCCCCGCAGGTTCCGCATTGAAGGCGTGCTGAAGGACGAAGCCAGGGCGTCCGCCGTGACCCAGCAACGGGTAGTATTGGGCGGTCACGAAGCCGGCGAATGCCTCAAGCCGGTCGCGCCGCGTCGGTGTCTCCACTAACCGCCTGCACTCAGCCTCGATCTCCTCCTCGGTCCACATGCGGCAGGCGGCGGGCGGTGCCGGCAGTTGCGGGTCGGGTCCGGCGACCGTCTCGCCGCGCCCCAACTGGTCCCGCCGATCACTCCATGCTTTGGCGTAAGTGATGGTCTCCACCGTCCAGCGACGCACGCATTCGCTGCGTTCGCGTTCCGCGACCAGTTCGGCATGCGCCTCCGGTAGTGCCTCAATGGCCAGGTGGTAGTCGGCCTGCAGTGGAACCACTTGGCCGTGCCGGCAACGGGCCTGGATGAACAGGAGGTCGCAGAGTGTGTGGCAGAGATCCCCCAGTTGCCGGGCACCAGCCAGGTGGTACACCAGTTGCAGAAACGGACGCTCGCTCACTCCTTCCCAACTTTGGTTCCCGCCCGGGTCCGCCAATCCCCGGAAGTAGTCCGCGATCTGGCCGTGCAGTTCGGCCGCGTCTGCCCCAGCCCCGTACCGGGCAACCACGGCCTGGCGAAGCTGGCTGTGAAAGAAGTCCAGTTGGGGACCTCGGCGCTGCAAGTAGCGGCGCAGGCCACGCTCGACACGCCGGGCAGCAAGGGCGGCCCGGGGGCCGAGGCGGAATTCCAGCAGGTTGGCCAGTTCCTGGCTCGACATGCCTGCGCGCCCCAGAGATAGATACATACACCACAGTCGCACCTCCTCTTCCCCAAACACCTCAAGGCGCTTCAGAACCCACTGGAAGAGGCTCACGGTGTCCGGGTGTTGCACAGGCAGTTCGCCGATGAGCCTGGGCACGATGCGGTTCATGTCGGCGCCGCCAAGGGAGCGCAGAACATCCAGCATGACCAGGAGATAGAGCGGATTCCCTGCTTGCGGCACCCGGCAGAGAGCGGTCACATGCGGGGGGGCAAGTTCCTTGCAGTACTCCCGAAGATACCCGGTGACGATGGCGCTGATATCCGGTTCGGACAGCGGACCGAGCGACAGGCGCTTGGGTTCGGGCCCAAAGTCGTCGAGGGCACGGAGCACCCGTTTCTCCGGCCCCCCCTCTGCCGCCCCGGAATCATCCACGCAACTGACCACGACACGGACTTGCGGGCCGAGGCGGTGCGGCAGCCAGTTGAGTTCATGCCCGTCGCTGAGTTGATTGAGGGCGTCGAGGATGAGGACGATACGGCGCTCGCCAGCGTAGTCACCCAGGCGGTTGGCGAAGCGAACGCACAGGCTATTGAGATCGTGCTTGGGATCCTCCTCCACGGGCCATGCGATGCCACTGTGGTCCAGTTCGTCGAGCAGGCGCTCGACCAGGGAGCGCGCGTCAGCCGGTCGTTCGGACACACCGACGAAGTGGGCCAAGACTAGGGCCGAAGGAGCAGGTCCAGCGGTTGAAGTGACATCCTGAGAACCAGAACCTCTGTCTTCCGCGGACGGCATGAGTCCCCGCCAAAGCCTGGCCATTAAGGCAGACTTACCCTGCCCGGGAGCGGCGGCGACGACGGTCAGGCGGGGGGCATCGGCGGCGGCGCTGCTGACGAAGTCGAGGAGCTGCCGAATCTCACGGTCCCGTCCCCGGAACCAGCGCCGATGAGATTCGGCAAAGGCCACGATCTGCTGCCTCTCCGCGTCGACCGGCAACAGCGGCAGGGGTTTGGCGAGAGCGACAAGCCTTTCTGCGAGTTCCGGCGGGACGGGCTCAAATTCATCCGTGTAGCGCGGGTCCAAGTCCGGTTCCGTGCCGAGCATCTGACGCCAGAGGTCCTTGCTCACGTAACGCTCGTCGCGCAGGACGCCGGACCACAGGTCTTCGAGCACCATCCGACCGAATGCCTCCAGGTCGGAGAATCCGTCGCCGTTCCAGACACAGGGATACTCGCGGAAGGGGCGGGAACCGGACTTGATCAGGGCCTTGAGTCTCCCGACGTTGGCCTCGCTCTCGACGAAGGTTGCCCTGGCCGCGGCATCCGCGTTGTCCGGCACAAGGGCCATGCGCAGGTAGAAGAAGCTGCGTCGGCGGACACGACCGACGAGCGCGGCATGGCGGATCTCCATCTCGGTAATCGAGAGAGATGCGTATGCTCTGCGGTCGACACGATCGCGGATCTGCTGCGGCTCGGGTACGAACCCGTAGCGCTGCCCAAGCAGGCTCACAAAAAACGGATCGACACGGTCGATCCACTTCTTGCAGTACTCCCATGGGTTTGAGGTTTCGCCGTTGACGTCCTGTTCCGGCACGCCCCAGCGTAAGTCCACGTCGTAGAACTCCAGCCCCAGCAACTCCACCCGATCGCGCAACTCCGGGAAAACCACGGTGACCAGATGGTCCCGCTCCGCGTGCATGTCCCTGAAGGTGGACGAGATGAACACGCGGATCTGGTGGTCCTGCTGCCGACTGGCACCCTCACTGGCCTGGTCCATGCACGCCCGTTCCCGCCGGAAGAGGTGATCTTGGTCGCCTCCATGGGCCGCGACCGGCGTTACTTCCTGCGTCCTCGGTTTACTCGCATCGGGCGTTACGATAGCCCGCGGATTACCGCGCACAACAGGGCGCGCAGGGCGGGCGCTGCGCGACGCGAGCCCCGAGACGACTTCGCCATGTGTGCCGGACGCGAGTAACCTGAGGGATAGGGCTGGCCGGTGAATGCAGAGTCGGATAGCGGACGACCAGAGAAATGTCGGCCGTCCATGCGAGCGCCTCGACGAAGGTCTCCACGCGGGGCGTCCATGCCTCCAAGAGACGCGCCGCGACGGCCCGGGTGACTCCACCACCATGGGCGAGTTGGTTGCGGAGAGCGGCAAGCGACGTGCGGGCAGTACGATCCTTCGCGTCGCCATCGAGGAGAGGGATGAGAAGGCCTTCCACCAGCAAACGAAGCTCGGGAAGGGCGGTTTCACCCGGGGACAGGAAGCGGACCACGGCCTCGGCCATACCGCGCCACATACCCAGGGTGGGTTCCTCGATGCGGTTGCGCAACTCGCGCAGCAAGGCGTCCGGCAGGGGGCCACGGCGCGCCAAGTCTGCCAGTCCTGCTATCACCACAAAGCGGAGGGTCAACTCCACGGCGTCGCAGGCGTGCCAGAGACGTTGGACCGGGTGCGTCTCCGCCTCGTATTCGTGAAGCGGGATGGCCAGGATGCTCGGGAGACCGGACAAGTCCCAACCGGCAGACGCCGCGCCAACGTCCTGTACCCCGGCCGTTTCTCCAGCGGGAATCGGAACCAGATTACCCCCGCACTTCCTCATGCACATGAACTCGTTGTCGGCGGCGGATGCATCATCCGACACACGCCCGCAGCGGCTGCAGCGGTAAGACATGGGCTTCGACCTCCAGTCCCGATGGGCACCAGGCAGGTGCGCCACTTGTAGTGCCACGGCATGACGCTGACAGCAAAGATGAGTCCCCACCAAGGGCGGGAACGATGGCGACTCACCTTCCCTGCGTGGCTACCCACAACTGGCGCAGGATTGGGCTTTGAGCCCCTTCCATCCACTCCTCGGCCTTCCTTTTCACCCCTTCAGGCACGACCGGCGTCCGGTCGCGCGCCCAGAGCGCCCGCAGTACAAGCATGACCCGTTCCTGCGGGGTGACGCCCATGCCAGCGAGCGCGGCCAGTGTCTCCAGTTCCTTCGGGGTGCCCGAGTTGCCGCATCCCCGACGGCCGCCTGTAGGATACCCCGGATCGGCTGCGCATGCAACAGGCATCGAGGGGCAGACACTCGGCCATTGACAAGCGCCAGGACTCCAGCAGGCAGTGAGTAACAACACTCACGGAACACGGAATGAAGTCGCCACAGCACCCAGCGCGCCACAGACCTCGGCGATACCGGCCTGGCGGTGTTCCCCGGCGCTACAACGGAGATGCTCTTGCCGCGTTCCTCACCCGGTGTCATTGTGTCGTTTGCTATGTAGACCGTTGGGGGTATATCAGAGTCATGCAGTCGGCGGTGATGGCTGAGTATCGGGGTGAGTGGAGCATCGTAGGCATTGCAGTCCGGGCAGGAAGCGTGCGTCCTTCCATCAGAGAGGGTCTTCCCATGAGAAGCTGCGAGGGAAAGCGCGAGAACGGGACGAGATGTGGAGCCGTGATCTACCGTTGCAAGAAGTGTGGGAGTGTCGGCTGTTGCACGGAAGGATGTACGAACCAGGCGTTCAAGTCCGGCAGTCAGATTTGCCACCAGTGCGGCAGCAATCTGAAGGATTCGGTCTGAACTCCGTCGCGTGTGCCCGCCATGAGAGTGTCCCGGCACTCAACAAGAACAAGAGGTCGCACTGACCAGACTTTGGGGAACCCGTGATGAGCGCTACCGTTGAAGCCACGTTGTACACGACAGGATCTGAGACCACAGAGCAGCAACTTGCCGAGGACATCAAGGGTGAACTTGAGGATCAGCATGATGCCGGCCCAGCGGTGAAGCAGTTCAAAGTCACGATCACAGTCGAAGAGGTGAGACCGTGTCGGGGGAAATAAGGATGCAGGAGTCGAGAATCGGGACGGAAGAGGAATGTGCCCAGTTCTCACGGGGAACTGACCCTGGAACCAAAGGCTGGTGGTACCACGGGACGAGGGAAAGAGAAGCGAGATCCCTGACTGACGGCACCAAGAGGTTCGAGGGTATCGGCGAGGTCTGTTTCACACGAAATCCGCAGGGCGCGTCTCAGCACCATGGGAAGTTCGTGATCCGTGCGATGCTGCACGTCGACAGGAATTCGGGGGATCATTACTACGAGCAAGACGCATCCGTTGGCATCACCGGAGGGTTCGACGAGATCAAGGTGTACGGTGCCTCTTGTATCATGGTTGAGCGGTGTTATCTCGGGGATCACACCGGCATAGGTGGGGTCAACGGGACCGCGGGGGTTCGCCGCACGGGGCGTTAGGCGGATAGCAGGCCGCCTGCTACTGCACTCCGCTGGCGTTCCAGAACAAGGAATGGACAAGCATCGCCCGTGGGGATCGTGACCGTGACGCGAGACGAATTGCGCTTCGCACGAGGAGCCTTGTGATTCATGCCGAAACCTGCTGCCAGCGAGAGGTCACAGTCTCGACCTACCGCCATGGAGTTGTTCACCGACCGGGATCGGGAACAGGAACTCCTGCGGGCCGCATTGGCCCCGGGACCGACACCGCCCGAGCACCCTGAGCGTTTCCTGACCGTGTTCTACGGCGTCGGTGGCGTCGGCAAGAGCACGCTGTGCTGGCGGGCACGCGAGACCGCAGGCACGGAGTTCCGGGACAACCCGCCCGTTCTCCTGCACCTGGACTTGGACGGCAGCGGCTGGCATCCGAATACCGGTTTCGTAGCGCTGGCGGCCGAACTCGCCCGGGCGATGAACCGGAAGGACGTCGGTATCCAGCCCCGGCTGACACTCGCGCTGCTGGTCATCTACGCGCAGTGCGACGGTCGCACGGCCACAGAGATGCCCGCCGGTTTGTGCTGGGATACCGCTGTCGAGGTAGTTGACAAAGGCGTCGAACTGTCCGGTATTCCCGGCGTGGGTTTGATGCTGAAGGGCGCACGATGGCTTCGAGACCGCGCGGAGCAGGACGCCACACGTCGGCGGTTGCGCGAACTGAACCTCTGGCCCGTGGAAGCCTCTGGCCGAATCAACATGGTTGACCTCGACGGGAAGATCGCCAACGCTCTCTACGACGATATCAGGAGTTGGCTGGCTGACAACCCGCGACGGCACGTACGGCTCCTGGTGGACGGATTCGAGCGCATCCAGAGTCAAGAACGCAAGCCCGACGCCCATCAACGGTTCCAGGAGTTCCTGGGCGCCTTCGCGGCCAGCAGCGACCGGGAGGTAGCCGGACGGTTCCGCGCTGTTGTCTTCGGGCGGGAGAGGTTGCGCTGGGACGAGCTGTACGAAGATTCCGGATGGGCAAAGTGCTGGAACCAGCACCTGCTCGAAGGGTTGAGCGAAACAGATGCCCGCCGCTTTCTCACCACGCTCAGCCGCTGGTGGCGGGACCACGGCAATGGGGAGCTCGATGCAGCCACGGAGAAGTACGTGCCAGCCATCCTTGACGCCGCCGATGAACGGCGCGGCAACGACCGGCTGATCTACCCGTACTACCTCGATCTGGCACTGGAACACCTGCAAAACAGCATCAGCCGTGGTGAAGCGCCGGATTTCGGCGCGACCCCGGCTGAGTTGCAGGACCGGTTCCTTCGCTATCTGGCGCCTGACGAACTGGACGCCCTCATGGTCCTGGCCCTCGCAGGGGAGTTCGATGAGCGACTATTCAGGTCCCTGGCAGAGAAACGGGTCATCAACCTCCCTGCCCACAGCTTCCACCGCCGGTTGCGTCAGGAGCACACGTACTTCGAAGCCACGACTGAGGACGGCCGGACCTGGCGGTTCCACCGTCACTTCCAGGATGCGTTGATGGCCCGCTGGCGCGGATCCGACGCCTTGCGCCACGAAGCCCAAGGCGTGATCGGCAGCCTTCTCGACTGCTTCAAAGCTGCCATCGACGGCAAGCCCGAGCGCGACTGGACCTCGGCGCAGATCGAGGCCTGGCGGCACGGAGTGGACATCCTCGTCACCCACGGGCCAGGAACCGGACTCATCCCCGTGGACACGTGGAAAGAGTTGCTGAACGAGGCGCCCTGGTCCGCGGCACACCCCGCCTGCCTGCGGTTGCGCCTGGCGTTCGCTCAACGCACTCTGGCGGGTTGCGAACACCAACTTGGCCCTGAGCACGCGGACACTTTGCGCTGCGTCACTCACCTGGCGAGTCTCCTCAACGACTGCGGCGACTATGGCGCCGCCGAGAAGTGCTGTCGCCGGGGGCTCGAAGCTCACGAGCGCACCCTAGACCCCGACCATCGTGATACCCTGCGAGACGTCCACAATCTTGCCGTCGTTCTGAGTCACCGAGGCGACTACGCTGCAGCCGAGAGACTCTTCCGCCGTGCCTTGGAGGCTTGCGAGCGTGCTCTCGGCTCCGAAGACCTGGATACGCTGACTAACCTTATGACGCTTGCGACCCTTCTTGGCAACCAGGGGTATTACCCGGTTGCGGAGAGACTTCACCGCCGCGCTCTCGAAGCCATGGAGCGTGTTGTCGGGCCTGCGCACCCCCATACTCTGCACAGCGTCAGCAACCTCGCCGTCCTGCTGAGTTGCCGCGGTGACCATGCCGCCGCGGAGAAACTCTACCGCCGCGCACTGGAAGCCCGCCAACGTATGCTCGGCCCCGAACACCCGGACACCTTGACCAGTGCCCATAACCTCGCCTGTGTCCTGGCCGAGTGTGGCAGTCAAGCCGAGTCCGAGAAACTTCACCGGTGGCTGATCGAGACGCAGAACCGTACTCTCGGCCCGGAGCACCCCGACACCCTTGCCAGTGTCAACTCCTTGGCCGACTGCCTGGTGGGCCTCGGCGATCACACGGAAGCCGAGGAGCTCTACCGCCACGCGCTCGATGCCCGTGAGCGCCTCCTCGGTCCGGAGCACCCCGACACCATGTGCAGTTTCGACAGGCTCATCAGACTCCTGAATCATTCTAGGGACTATGGTGGGGCCCTCCATCTTGCCGAGCGCCTCAACGAGTCCTGCCAAAAGGCCAGAGCCAATGATCCCGTGCGTTGGCCGCATTTCTCGTCGATGGACATCCAAAGCCTCGCCGCCTGGGCAGGCGTTCCCCTCGGTGGTGCTACCGACGACCTTTACGCTGAAGAGGACCGCTATGCCCGCAAACTGGAGTTCATCGAGGCCTTTGTCGGCCTAGAGGACCCGGTCGCACTGGTATGCGCCAACCAACTGGTGATGGCTCTGTGCAAGCGCGGAGACTATGATGAAGCGGAGACTATGTATCGTCGTGTGCTGGACGCCCGCGACCGCGCGCTTCCACCCGATCACCCCGACACGCTGAATGGTGTTGAGAACCTTTCGCTATGGCTTGATTCCTGGGGGCGTCCAGCCAACGCCGCGGCGTTACTGAAGCATTACGCCGGCCTTTCGCCCGATGCCTGCCGGAGACTGCGCTACCCATGGGCTTGTAGCGCCTGCCTGGCCGGTGACTTGGAGACGGCAAGAGAGTTGATCAATGCGGAAATCCGCGAGAACCCCATGGCGCTGGACCGTGCCGTCAAACACCCCGACTTCGAGGCCATCCGGGAGTTCTTGCTCCAGCTGAAGCAAGACGCGGCCGCAACGCAGACCAAAGATATTCCCGAGGTAACTGCTCAGGTACTGGAAAGGCCCCAGGTTTCGTCTCTGGCCTGCCGAATGCCTGCCGTGGACGGGTGGTCGCTCTGACGTGCAGGTTTTCCTCGTCCGCCGACTGGATTCATGCGCCCTGCCCCTTTACAGTATAC